>NZ_DALYOQ010000033.1:0-12122 GCF_031974595.1 Pantoea sp. CTOTU46764
GCACCTGCTGACGCAGCGGCGAAAGCGGTAACACAAAATTCCACACCGGCGCACGTAAAAACTGTGCTGGACTGGCATCCGGTTGCTGATGCCAGTGCGTCAATCCCTGCTGAAACCAGTGGCTCCACGGCGTCACGGTATTTTCGCTCAGACGCTGGCGCAAAAAATCGCCGGTAGCCGGTAACTTGCCGTACCAGCCCGGCGCAGTGTGTGTCGGCATGATTACCTCACCATTACTCACTGTGTCTGGTCAATCGCTGCGAAACGACGTGCGGCGCAATCGCCAGCGTGTTGCTGCTGTCACCGGCATTTTTCAGATTCTCCGCAAGCTTGCGCATCATCAACGCGTTGTCACGCGCATAGGGCGAAGACTGAATTTGTTGATCCAGCAGCTGGCTCAGATGCCAGTCGAGCTGCTGCAAATCACGCGCGCTAACATCATCCGGTAGCGTGCGCTGCAGGTTTTGCATCAGCCAGCCACGCAGGAACTCGCCGTCATAATTGCGCGGCTGATACAGCATTTGATAAGCGCGCAGCGCATTGCGACTGTATTCGTTATCGGTACCCGGATCGTCACGCAGCAAATTGGTGATCTGCTGTGCCACGCGCGGCAACAGTAAAGACTTAAGCGCATTTTGATAAAGCGCCCACGCCGCATCGCTGACCTGGTTGCCGCGATACAGCCCAACGCGCATGGTAAGCGGTGGATTGTCGAGAGAAAAACGCTCGGAGAGCGGCAGTTTCACCAGGTTGTTTAAGAAGGGTAGCAGATCAAAAATATTATCGGCGGGCTGATGGATCACCTGCTGACTTTGCGTGGCGATTGGGCCAATGCGCTCTGCAACCTGATCGAGATAACGCTGATTTTGAATATAGCTGGTGAGCCACAAACAGGAGAGCAGCAGCAGCGCGCCGGTCAGCACGCCATAACCAATCCAATGGAACAGGCGGTTGCGGTATTCCCAATGGCGATTGCTGCCTGCCAGACCGCTTTCGCGGAACACCAAATCGCTCAGCAAATCGCGGATAAAGAAACTCTGTCCTTTATTGCCGGGAATGGGGCTGCTGCGATTAACGCTATCCCAGGCCGCGAGGCTGCTTTCGCCGGTGTGCGGCAGCTGAAGTTTGCGGTTCAGCTCGCCCATGATGCGGTCAAACGGTAAACCTTCCTGGGTGCCGCTGGTGAAGAACAGACCGCGCGCCGACCAGGCGATCGGCTCCTGATGGCTGGAGAACACCACATCGAGATACTCATTCAGCAGCGGACGCAGCGAGCTGAACTCTTGCGGGAACAGGAAGCTGTCGGCGCGCTGGGTGAGATCGCGTTCACCTGCCATCACCTCGGCCAACTGCTGCTGTAAACGCTGCTCTAAGTGCTGATATTGCTGGCTGAAGCTACGATGCCAGTCATCTTTGTGCGGTTTGCCCGGTTCCCACGGGAAGGTAAAGCCCCAAATCGCATCGCGCTGCAGCTTGCTTTGGCTGCCGTAGAAACTCATAAACCCTTTCAGCAGGTCGGTTTTGGTCACCATCACATAAACCGGGAAGTGAATGCCGGTGTGCTGATGCAGCTCCGCCATGCGCTCACGCAGCGCGCTGGCCTGCGCATGGCGCGCTTCGGCTGAATCGGTGAGCAGATCGGAGACGCTGATGGTCATGATCACGCCGTTAATCGGCTGGCGGGTACGATAGCGCTTCAGCAGATTGATAAAACTCTGCCACTCCGCGCCGTCGCGCGCGCGCTGGCTCTCCTGCAGGGCGTAACGCCCGGCGGTATCGATGAGTACCGCGCTATCGGTAAACCACCAGTCGCAATGGCGCGTGCCGCCCACGCCGCGAATCGCTGCTTTACCGAGGCTGTCGGTGAGCGGGAATTCCAGGCCTGCATTGAGTAACGCAGTGGTTTTACCGGCGCCCGGCGCGCCAATCATCACGTACCACGGCAGTTGATAAAGGTAATGACTTTGAAAACGTGCCAGCCAGCTCTGCTGATGGCGACGACCAAACTGGGTACGCTTTAAACGCAGCGCCGCTTCACTGAAGCGCTGCGCCAGCAGGGTTTCGGTGGCCTGACGATCGGATAACTCTTCCTGACTCATCTGCTGCAAACGGTTGAGCAGCTTGCTGTTAAACCAGCCACGCCACAGTGCAGGGATAAACTGGAACAGCAGCCAGAGCAGATAAAGCAGACCGACCGCTAACTGGCGCGGCAACACTGGCTCGAGCGGGCGCGTATCGCCCCAGCTCCACAGCGGTCCGAGCATCCACAGCACGCAGCTCAATGCCGTGACGCCAATCAGGCTCCACAGCAGGCGATGGGTTAACAGATGTTGCAGTGATGCGCGCATCATTGGCCTCCCTGATGATTGCCGAGGGTTTCCGGTGTCACAAACAGGGTGATTTCCACCCGACGATTGCGGGCGCGGTTTTCATTGCTGTCGTTCGGCAGCAGCGGATTGCTGTCGCCGCGACCTTCCGCTTTCACGCTGTGACCTTCGGCGAGCTGCGGATTTAGCAGCTGGGTGATGGCGCGTGCGCGGGCAAAAGAGAATTCGTAGCTGGAGGCGAAACGGCCATCGACCGGGCTGTTGTCGGTATACACCGACACCAAAACCGTGCCTTTCACGGTTTTCATCGCACTGGCCACATGCGCCAGCAGCGCACGACCGACCTGATTCACCACCGTGCCGTCGTTGGAGAACAGTTTGTCAGCGGGGATAATCACTTTGCTGCCGAACGCGCCATCGCTCACTTCCAGCTGTCCGGCGGCAATCACATCATTGAGACGTTGATGCAGATCGAGCAGCGCTTGAGGGGAAGTAGGACGACGTCCTGGCGTGATTTGTGGCAGCGGGGTTTGATAGATGGTGCGCAACAATGGTTCGGCGGCGTTGCCGAGTCGCCAGTTGAGCCCGCTGTAAATCAAGCTCGCCACCAGCGTGGCTAAGGTAACGCATGCCCAGAGCGGCACCATTGGACGCGTCAGGGTGCTAACCAGCGGATGCACTTCCACCAGCGGCACAGCGGGATTGGCGCTCGACGGGCGATGCTCATCAATCAGCTGCGCCAGGCGTTTGCGGATCGCTTCACACTGCGCGCGACCGCTGTCACTGCCGCGATAGCGACCTTCATAGCCGAGCAACAGGCAATAGTGGATCAGTTCCAGCAACCACAAATGCTGCTGCGGGCTCTGTGAAACGCGCGATAACAGCTGGAACACTTTCTCGCCGCCCCAGCTTTCATTATGAAAAGTGACCAGCATGCCGTTACCGGACCACACGCCGCGCGTGCCCCACGGCGTTTGTGCCGCCGCTTCGTCCAGCACGCTGCACAGGCAGTAGCGCGCACCAATGATCATCTCAAAAGGTAAGCCCGCTTGTTTGCAGCGCTGTTCGAATTGGCGGATCTCTTCGATCAGTAATTGGCGCAATCCGGCAGGATCGTCATGCGTAGCGGCCTGCCGTATACGTACCACGGCATTCAGGATAGGTGCTGCGGCATTAAGCAAAAGGTTATCATTGCCCGCGACAATGCCATCGCGAGCAAGGGAATCCTGAGTCATTAAATCTTGGTTATCCAGGCAAGGGCGAAAATCACAGCCCGCACGGCGAAAGCTGCTGCGGGCATTGTGCGCCGGATTGCATTATCAATCTAAAATCCAGGTCGCGGTATCGTTAGTGCGACAAGCTTTACTGGCGCCCCCAACGGCCACACAGACCTGTTTGCTGTTGCGGCGAGGACGCGGGCGATCGCTGCGAATGGTCGCGTCATAACGGCTGCTCTCTACGCCCGCTTTCGGCGGAATATAGCCAATTAACTGGCCGTTAGGCTCATCGGCCACCGCCAGCCAGCTGTGTTCAACGCGGCCCAGCACTTCAAACGGTTTGGCGTTATCAAGATAGCGCACTACCTTGCCACCAAAATCAGGCGTGGTCATCACGGATGCCGCATAGAGCGCGCGATAACTCTCATTGACCGGCGTGAATTCGCCAGGTGCTGCCACCGCATGACGATGAACCAGTTGGACGCCATTCACTTCACTGGTTACCAGCGTGTCATCAGTGACGGGTGGCGGTGGCGCTTTACACGCAGCCAAACTTAACACCGCCAGCAACACAAGCACGAGACTCTTATTCACCATGATCCTCAAATTTCATCAGATTAGCTGCAGAGTAATCTGCGGCACGAGCCTTTAAGGCAGGCAGATTAGGCAGCGAGAAAGCCATCAAAAAAACAGACAGATTACAGAAAGATAGTGCTGAACTAAGTCTACCTAAGACTTTTGAGAATTCAAACCATTGCACCATGAGAAATCCCATGCTAGCGGGCGAAAAAGCAGCGCAGGCCGATGATATAAAACACATAGTCACGGTGATAGATAAGCTTAGTTAATTTATTTGTCGCAGTTAGCGATGCGCGGATGCGCAACGACATTTGGTCACTGTTAGTGCCAAACGAAAATGGTAAATAAGATTAATCTATTTATGATAAGTAAAAAAGATTGCCCAAAGAAACAATTTTCGTAATTTCGGAATTTCCGGGCTCAATTCTGCCATTTTTAAACGCAGCACGGCATGGCTTTTGCTTAATTCTCGGTTTACTCCGCTAAACCGCTGGAGAAAACAATGAATCGGGCTTTGAACTATCTGCGTGCCAGCCGTGCCAGCGAAATAGCCAGTTTGCAACGGCTGTTGCGAACCGGCGAACAGATTACCGCCATCAGTGAATTGATCCATGTGCTGCAGCGTGAACGTGGAGCCAGCAATATCTGGCTGTGCTCAGCTGGTCAATTGTTTGGCGAAGAGTTGGCACAGCGCGCGGCCGAGGTTGAATTGCGTGAGCAGAGTGCGATGGCGGTGCTACCAGAAGCAGAGGCACAACCCGGCTATAGCCGATTTTGCATGTTGATCGCGACTGCGCTTCAGGCGCTGGACGGACTACCGGCGCTGCGTCAGCAAGTACACAGCCGCACCGTGACGCAGGCGCAGGCGATGGAGGCGTTTAATCACATCATCTGCACCTTACTGAATCTGGTCTTTGAAGCGGCGGACACCGCCAGTGAGCCGGACATCTCGCGTGCATTAATCGCGCTATTTAGCTTTATGCAAGGCAAAGAGCTGGCCGGACAGGAGCGCGCCACCGGATCGGCGGGCTTCGCTGCCGGTGCATTTACCGAGACGCAACGGCAGCGCATCCAAGTGCTAATCGCTGCGCAGGAGCAAAGTTTTGCGACCTTCAGCCAATTTTGTGATGCGGAAAATCTGCAACGCTGGCAGGCGATAGCCGATGCCGGCAGCCAGATTGAGCGGCTAAGACGCATCGCCTGCACCGGCGCACAGTGCGGTGAAAATGGCGTGTTGCAGTGGTTTAGTCTGCTCAGCTCGCGTCTCGATCAGATGAAACAGATCGAAGATACGCTGTGCGCGACGCTGATGCACCGCTGTCAGTGTGCGATTGCGGCTGCCCAGCACAGCGAACATCCGCCGATTGCCATCGGAGAAGAGGCCAGTTTTTCGCTCTATGTCGCGGGTGCCAGCTGGTTGTCAGGCGCTGAAACCACGCTGGACAGCAATGGCCTTGCGCCCCAACTCGGGCGTTCGGTGCTGGCGTTGATCCGTGAGCAGTCGCAGCGTCTGCAGACGCAGGCTGATGAACTCGCCTCGATGCGCGCTTCACTGGATGAACGCAAAATTATCGATCAGGCGAAAAGCTGGTTGATGCAGCAGCACGGTTTCAGCGAGCAGGATGCGTGGCAGGCGCTGCGTAAAAGCGCCATGAACCAGAACAAACGGGTGCTGGAAATTGCCCAGGCAGTGCTGGCGGTTGCCGCCACGCTCAGGGCATAACCCGAAGGAGGTAGCTGCACAAACCCTGTGCGTAGGGTGCGTCAGCGCAGTGCAAAAATGACGCACCCTCCGCGCATTTGTAGCGCCAGGCTTGATAAAACGGCCTGATATTTTTGGCACAGGCTTTGCATTACCTTACAGAAATTGCGCATTTGTTTCGCCAACGGCGGTGAAGCGAGTGCTTTGGATAAAGGCGTCCGGCCCCATGTTTTTGCGACATGCGGGAGGACGCCTTTTTTTATTCTTTTTTTTTAGGGATGCGCATGATGAGCAAAACGCGGTTCACGGTGTCACGACGTCAATTTCTCCTGGGCAGCGCGGTGGTCGGTGGCAGCTATTTACTGCCGGGATTACGCAATGCGGTGTGGGCTGCCGGTTCCGATGCGCCCGAAAAGAGCAACATTCGCGTCGGCTTTATTCCGCTCACCGACTGCGCGCCTGTGGTGATGGCCTCAGTAAAAGGCTTCGATAAAAAATATGGCCTGACGCTGCAACCGAGTAAAGAAGCCAGCTGGGCGGCAGTGCGCGACAAACTCACCGCTGGTGAGTTGGACGCCGCGCACGCGTTGTACGGCATGATTTATGGTCTGCATTTGGGCATTGCCGGGCCTCAGCATGAGATGGCTAACCTGATGACGCTCAACAACAACGGGCAGGCCATCACACTGGCGAATCAGCTTAAAGATCAGAAAGTCACCGATGCGGCCGGCCTGCAAAAGTTAATCGCCAGTCAAGCGAAAGGCAGCTTGACCTTCGCGCATACCTTCCCAACCAGTACGCACGCCATGTGGCTCTATTACTGGCTGGCCAACGCTGGAATCGACCCGTTTGAGGATGTGCGCACCGTGGTGGTCCCGCCACCGCAAATGGTGATGAACATGAAGATGGGCAACATGAGTGGCTTCTGCGTTGGCGAGCCGTGGAATCAGCGCGCCATCAGCGACAACATCGGTTTTACCGCTGCGACCACGCAGCAAATCTGGCCGGATCATCCGGAAAAAATTCTCGCCACGCGCGCCGCCTGGCTGCAAGAGAACCCGAATACCGCACGCGCGCTGACCGCCGCCGTGCTGGACGCCGCGCGCTGGATCGATGCCTCCGACGCTAACCGCAAAGAGACCGCGCAGGTGCTGGCCGGGCGCGCGTGGATCAACACCAAAGTGGAAACGCTGGAAGGGCGCATGCTCGGTCAGTACGAAAACGGGCTCGGTCAGCGCTGGCAGGACGCGCACGGTATGCGCTTTTTCCGCGACGGTGAAGTGAGCTTCCCGTGGATTTCTGACGGCATGTGGTTCCTGACGCAGATGAAGCGCTGGGGCATGGTGCAAACCGCGCCTGATTACGCAGCAGTGGCGCGTCAGATCAACCGAATTGATATCTACAAACAGGCCGCCAGCGCGGTGGGCGGCATCAGCGTCCCAGCCGGCGAGATGCGCAGCAGCACGCTGTTCGACGGCAAGGTGTGGGACGGCAGCAATCCCGCCGCTTATGCCGACAGTTTTGCCCTTAAACGCAGTTAAGTGAGGTCATGATGAAATCTGAAGCACGCACGCTAGATGCCGCGCCGATCGCCGCGCAACCCGCGCAGGTGATTGCGCTCAAGGTGACGCCCGCACCTCGTCGAAGTCAACGCTGGCTCCGTCCTCTGCTGCAGCGGCTAATCCCCGCCAGTTGTGGCCTGATTTTGCTGCTGTTTATCTGGCAACTGGCCTCAATGTCGAGCAAAGGCTTCCCCACGCCGTACGCCACCTGGCAAGCCGCCGTCACGCTGTTTGCCGATCCGTTTTACAACAACGGGCCTAACGATCAGGGCATCGGCTGGAACGTGGTCGCTTCGCTGCAGCGGGTGGCAATCGGCTTTGGTCTGGCGGCGCTGGTGGGCATTCCCGCCGGATTCCTGATTGGCCGTTTTAGCTTTATCGCGCACATGCTCAACCCGATCATCGCGTTGCTGCGCCCGGTCAGTCCACTTGCCTGGTTACCAATTGGCCTGCTGCTGTTCCAGCGCGCTGAGCCGGCATCAAGCTGGACCATTTTCATCTGCTCCATCTGGCCGATGGTGATCAACACCGCCGAAGGCGTACAGCGTATTCCGCAGGATTACCTCAATGTGGCGCGCGTGCTGCGGCTAAATGAGTGGACAGTGATGCGCCGCATTCTGTTCCCGGCGGTGCTGCCCGCGGTGTTAACCGGCATGCGTTTGTCGATGGGCATCGCGTGGTTGGTGATTGTCGCTGCGGAAATGCTCACTGGTGGACTCGGTATCGGTTTCTGGATCTGGAATGAGTGGAACAACCTCAATGTGGAAAACATCCTGATCGCCATCGTGGTGATCGGCGTGGTCGGGTTACTGCTCGAACAGGCGCTGATGCTACTGGCACGCCGCTTTAGCTGGGATAAATAAGGGCATCCGACGCCTTTGTAGGGTTGCCATTTATGGCGACCGAAAACTCAGAATCACCGGGAATTGAAAAATGAATCCAATTATTCGCGTACAGCAGATCAGCCAGCGCTTCAATACCGCAGGCGGCGAGTTCCTCGCCCTTGATAACGTCAGTTTTGATATCCATGAAGGTGAAACCCTCAGCCTGATTGGTCACTCCGGCTGCGGAAAGTCCACGCTTCTCAATCTGATCGCCGGGCTAACACAGCCGAGTAGCGGCGTGTTGCTGTGTGACAACCGCGAAATCAGCGGTCCCGGTCCAGAGCGTGCGGTGGTGTTCCAGAACCATTCGTTGTTGCCGTGGCTGACCGCCTACCAAAACGTGGAGCTGGCGGTGCAGCAAGTGTTCAAAGGAAAGATGAGCAAAAGTGAGATGAGCGAGTGGATCGAACACAACCTCAATCGCGTGCAGATGAGTCACGCGCTGCATAAGCGTCCGTCGGAGATCTCCGGCGGCATGAAGCAGCGTGTCGGTATTGCGCGGGCGCTGGCCATGCAGCCGCGTGTGCTGCTGCTGGATGAACCGTTCGGCGCGCTGGATGCACTGACGCGCGCTCATCTGCAAGACAGCGTGATGCGCATCCAGCAGGAGCTCAACACCACCATCGTGCTGATTACGCACGATGTCGATGAGGCGGTGTTGCTGTCAGATCGCGTGCTGATGATGACCAACGGCCCCGCCGCGCAGGTCGGTGACATCCTCAACATCGACCTGCCGCGTCCACGTTCACGGGTAGCGCTGGCCGACGAGCCGCGTTATCACCAGCTGCGCCAACGGATTCTGCATTTCCTGTATGAAAAGCAAACGGCTGTGGCGTAAGGGGACAACCATGGTGCAGCGACTGGTAGTGATCGGTAACGGCATGGCGGCGATGCGCATGGTGGAAACCCTGCTGCAACGTGCGCCGGGTCGCTACGCCATCACGGTGATTGGCCGTGAGCCGCACGGCAATTACAACCGGGTGCTGCTGTCGCCGGTGCTGGCGGGCGAAAAAGCCTTTGCTGACACGGTGCTCCACGCGCCCGAATGGTATGCGGCACATCAAGTGCAACTGCTGATGGGTGAAGAGGCGCTGCAGGTGGATATCCCTGCGCGCACAGTACAAACCGACCAGCGCAGACTGCACTGGGACAAGCTGGTGTTCGCCTGCGGTTCGAGGCCGCGCATGCCGGAAATGCCCGGCATCCATCGCCCACAGGTGCAGGGTTTTCGCACGGTGCGAGACGTGGAAACCATGCTAACGCAGCAAGGTCCGGTGGTGGTGCTGGGCGGAGGATTTATTGGTGTGGAAGCCGCAGCAGCGCTGCGTCAGCGTGGACGTGACGTCACGCTGCTGCATCATCGCCCGTGGCTGCTTGATCGCCAGCTGGATGCCAAAGCGGGTGCGCTTTTGCAGCAGCATCTGACACAGCGCGGTATTCGCTGTCGGCTCGGCGTCTCTTTGCAGGCCATTGACGCGGAAAGCGTCACGCTCAGCGACGGCGCGATTATCGCGGCGGAACAGGTGGTGATCGCCATCGGCGTGCAGCCGGAGATCGCGTTGGCGCAGGCGGCGGGCGTGCCTTGCCAGCGCGGCATTCTGGTTAACCGTCAACTGCAGACCGTGCTACCGCATGTGTATGCGCTCGGCGAGTGCTGCGAAATCAGCGGAGAAACCTTTGGCTTGATTGCGCCTTGTCTGGCGCAGGCCGCCGTGCTGGCAGCACAACTGGCGGGTGAACCCGTGGCCGACTTTCACTATCAGGAAAACGGTACGCGGCTGAAAGTCAGCGGCATTGAGATGTTCAGTGCGGGCGATATCAGCGAAGGCGACGCCATCAGTAGCTTTGACCCGCTGCACCAGCACTATCGCCGTCTATTTTTGCGCAATGGCGCACTGCGCGGCGTGCTGCTGTTTGGCGACAGCCAGGCGGCAGGCACGCTGCTACCGCAACTTCAACAGGCCGCGCAGGTGGGCATTAACGCGCTGTTCGGTCTTGACGACAACACAACGCAGCCAAGCGCTGCAGGAAGCCAGATGATGAGCAAACCTCTTCTCGCCGTGGTTGGACACGGCATGGTCAGCCACCATTTTCTCGAACAGCTGGTGAGTCGTGAACTGCATCAGCACTATCACATCGTGGTATACGGCGATGAGCCGCAGATGGCCTACGATCGCGTGCACCTTACCGAATACTTCAACGGCAAAAGTGCGGGCGATTTGTCACTGGTCAGCGATAACTTCTTCCAGCAACACGGCATCGAACTGCGCAGCGGTTGTGAAGTGCTGGCAATTGACAGTGCAAAACGCAGCCTGCGTGATGCCAGCGGCGCGGAATTGAGCTGGGATAAACTGGTGCTGGCGACTGGCTCGGTGCCGTTTGTACCGCCGGTTCCCGGCCACGATCACGCGCGTTGTTTTGTATACCGCACACTGGCCGATCTGGATGCGATTGCTGACTGTGCCAGAAAGGCGACGCGCGGGGTGGTGATTGGAGGCGGGCTGCTCGGACTAGAAGCCGCCAACGCATTGAAACAGCTCGGTCTGGAAACCCATGTTGTGGAGTTCGCGCCGCGTCTGATGGCGGTGCAGCTGGATGACGGCGGTGCGCAGATGCTGCGCGGCAAAATCAGCGCGCTGGGCGTACAAGTTCACACCAGCAAGCAAACTGAAGCGATTGAAAGCCTGGCGGATGGCAGCCTGCAGCTGCGTTTTGCCGATGGCAGCCTGCTGGCAACGGACCTGCTGGTATTTTCAGCCGGCATCCGTCCGCGCGATGCACTGGCGCGCGCCGCTGGACTGCAACTGGGCGAACGCGGTGGCATTCTGATCAACGACGCTTGCGCCACCAGCGCCGCAGATGTCTATGCGATTGGCGAATGCGCGCTGTGGCAAGGGCAAATTTTCGGTTTGGTTGCGCCGGGATATCAAATGGCGCGCGTACTGGCGGCACAGCTGGCGCAGGAAGAGCTGGCGTTCAGCGGTGCCGACATGAGCACGAAACTGAAACTGCTCGGCGTGGAAGTGGCGTCATTTGGCGATGCGCACGGGCGTACCGCTGACAGCCAAAGCTATCAGTGGATCGATAATCCAAAGGGTATCTACAAAAAACTGGTGGTGTGCAAAGATCGCAAAACGCTGCTCGGCGGCGTGCTGGTGGGCGATAGCGCAGATTACGCCAGCCTGTTGCAGATGATGCTAAATCAGTTACCGCTACCGGAAGCACCAGAAAGCCTGATTTTGCCGCAGTTAGCGGGAGCGCCGGCTAAAGCGCTGGGCGTCGCGGCGTTGCCAGACAGCGCGCAAATCTGCTCGTGCCATAACGTCAGCAAGGCGGACATTCGCGGAGCAGTGCAGGGCGGCTGCGGTGACATGGCGGCGATCAAAAGCTGCACCAAAGCGGCGACCGGCTGCGGTGGGTGTAGCGCATTAGTCAAACAGGTGATGGAGTTCCAGCTCGCCAGTCAGGGCGTGGAAGTGAAAAAGGATATCTGCGAACACTTTGCCTACTCGCGTCAGGAGCTGTATCACCTGATCCGCGTCGGCAACATCACCACCTTCGAGCAGCTATTGCAGCTCAACGGACGCGGACAGGGCTGTGAAGTGTGCAAGCCGCTAGTGGGATCATTGCTGGCATCCTGCTGGAATGACTACTTACTGAAGCCCGAACATCTGCCGCTGCAGGATACCAACGATCGCTACTTCGCCAACATCCAGAAAGATGGCACCTATTCGGTGGTACCGCGTGTGCCAGCTGGTGAAATTACGCCGCAAGGGTTAATTGCGATTGGTGAAGTAGCCGCCCGTTACGATCTCTACACCAAAATCACCGGCGGGCAGCGCATCGATCTG
>NZ_DALYOQ010000033.1:12132-43853 GCF_031974595.1 Pantoea sp. CTOTU46764
GTTCGGTGCGCGGCTCGATCAGCTACCGGATATCTGGGAACACTTAATCGCGGCCGGATTTGAAACCGGTCACGCTTATGGCAAATCGCTACGCACGGTAAAATCCTGCGTAGGCTCAACCTGGTGCCGCTACGGCGTACAGGATTCCACCGCCTTCGCCATCGCATTAGAGAATCGCTACAAAGGGCTGCGCGCCCCGCACAAAATCAAAATGGCGGTTTCTGGCTGCACGCGTGAATGCGCCGAAGCGCAGAGCAAGGACATTGGCGTAATCGCCACGGAAAAAGGCTGGAACCTGTATGTCTGCGGCAACGGCGGGATGAAACCGCGTCATGCCGATCTGTTTGCCAGCGATCTCGATGATGAAACCCTGCTGCGCTATGTTGACCGTATTTTGATGTTCTATGTCCGCACCGCCGATCGTCTGCAGCGCACCAGCGTGTGGATGGATAACATGGAAGGTGGACTCGACTACCTGCGTCAGGTGGTGATCGAGGATTCACTTGGCATGGCCGCGCAACTGGAGCAGGAGATGCAGCGCGTGGTGGATCGCTATCAGTGCGAATGGCACAGCACGCTGCAGGATCCTTCGCGTCGCGCCTTGTTTACCGCCACCGTGAACAGCGCGCAGCCCGACGAGACGCTCAACTATGTGCAGGTGCGCGGTCAGCGTCAGCCAGCGACAGCAGACAGCATTCCGGTCACCACGTTGCCGGCAGAACCCTGGAGTGCCATTTGCCCTGTCGACGCTATCCCGCCGTCTGCGGGTATGGGTGCGCGGCTGGGCGGTCAGCGTGTGGCCTTGTTCCGCTTGGGCGAGGCGATTTATGCGCTGGAAGATATTGAGCCCGGCACGCAAGCCAGCGTGCTGTCGCGTGGTATTCTCGGCGACGTAGCGGGCGAGCCGGTGGTGATATCACCGCTCTACAAGCAGCGCGTGCGGTTGCGCGACGGACAAAGCCTCGATAACGCAGACCATCAACTGCGCTGCTGGCCGGTGCGCGTGGAGGGCGGCAAAGTGTGGCTCGGCCCTCAGCCGATTATTGCGCTGGCGGCGGCCTCATGAAAACCACCTGTCCGTACTGCGGCGTTGGCTGTGGCGTGGAGGTGAAAGCCCTGGATGTGCCGGTAAGCGGCGACTGCCAGCATCCGGCTAATTTCGGTCGGCTATGCGTTAAGGGTTCGGCGCTGGGCGAGACCCTGACGCATGACGGTCGTTTGCTCTGGCCGCAGATTGATGGTCAGCGCGTCAGTATCGATGCCGCATTGGACCATGTGGCAGCGGGTTTCCGGCGCATCATCGATCAACATGGCCCGCAGGCGGTGGCCTTTTACGGCTCCGGTCAACTGCTGACGGAGGATTATTACACCGCCAATAAGCTGATGAAGGGCTTTATCGGCGCTGCCAACATCGATACCAATTCACGGCTGTGTATGGCGTCGGCGGTGGTGGGTTACAAACGCGCTTTCGGTGCCGATGCGGTGCCGTGCTGCTATGACGATCTTGAACAGGCTGATGTCGTGGTGTTGGTCGGCTCCAATGCAGCATGGGCGCATCCGGTGGCGTGGCAGCGGGTGGTGCAAGCCAAAGCCGAACGCCCAGAGATGCAGCTGGTGGTGATCGATCCGCGTCGTACGGCCAGCGGTGACCTTGCTGACCTGCATCTGGCGCTGCAACCGGGATCCGATAGCGCGCTGTTTGCCGGGCTGCTGAACTGGCTGGCGCGCAATGCGGGTATTGATACCAGCATGTTGCCACATCTGGCCAATGTGGAGGCGACCTTAGCGGCCTGTGAGGCGTGGGATGTGGCGGCGGTCGCCGCTGCTTGCCAGCTGAGTGAGCATGAGATTGTGGCGTTCTGGCAGCTGTTCGCCGCGCAACCGCGTGTGCTGACGCTGTGGTGCATGGGCATCAATCAGTCACAAACCGGCAGCGATAACAACAACGCCATCCTCAATGCGCATCTACTGAGCGGCAAAATCGGCCGTGCGGGCTGCGGACCGTTTTCGCTTACCGGACAGCCCAACGCCATGGGCGGCCGTGAAGTGGGCGGCTTAGCCAATCAACTGGCGGCGCACATGGGCTTTAGCGCAGCAGAGGTTGATCGTGTTGCGCGCTTTTGGGGGAGCGATCGTGTTGCGCAGCAGCCGGGACTGACGGCGGTAAATCTGTTCAACGCCATCGAACGCGGCGACGTCAAGGCGGTGTGGATCATGGGTACCAATCCCGCCGTTTCGATGCCGGAAGGTAACCGCGTGGCGCAGGCGCTGGCGAATTGCGAGCTGGTGGTGGTGTCGGAAGTCAGCGCCCACAGCGACACGGCACAGTTTGCTGACGTGCTACTTCCGGCGCAGGCGTGGGGTGAGAAAAACGGCACCGTGACTAACTCGGAGCGGCGTATCTCACGTCAGCGCAGTTTTACCGCGCCAGCCGGTGAGGCCAAAGCAGATTGGTGGCTGCTGGCGCAGGTGGCGCAGCGGCTCGGTTTTGGCGCGGCCTTTGCCTGGCAGCATCCATGCGAGATTTTCGCCGAGCATGCCGCGCTGTCCGGTTTTGAGAATCACGGCACGCGCGCCTTTGATATCAGCGCGCTGGCAACCATCGCTCGTGAGCAATATGACCAGTTAGCGCCGGTGCAGTGGCCGATCACTGCCGCGTCACCCAACGGCACCGCGCGGCTGTTTGCCGATCGCCGCTTTTACCATGCCGATGGCAAAGCGCGTCTGCTGCCGCCCGCGATGCCGATTAAAACCCTCACGACCAATGATTATCCGCTGCTGATGAACACCGGCCGCATCCGCGATCAGTGGCACACCATGACGCGCACCGGCAACGTGTCGCGCCTGATGCAGCATTACGATGAACCCTTTGTCGCGCTAAACCCGCTGGATGCGGCGGCCCATGGCTTGAGCCACGGCGATGTGACGCGCGTGCAGTCGGTGCTGGGCTGGTACAGCGGACGCGTGACCCTCGACAGCGGCCTGCAGCGTGGGCAACTCTTTGTGCCGATGCACTGGACAAGGCAGTTCAGCGGGCAGGCCAACGTCGATGGATTAGTCGCGGCCACCTGTTGTCCCGATTCCGCTCAGCCAGCGTTGAAACAAACAGTGGTGCGTTTGCAACCCCTGCGTCCGACGTGGCAAGGCTGGCTGTGGCTACCGGACATCATCACGCCGCCTGCGTTACTATACTGGTCGCGTGCGCCGCAGCCCGGCGTACAGCGCTATGTGCTGGCGGGCAACGCCCATGCTGGCGAATGGCTGATGCAACTGCCCGGCATGTCCGCATTGCAATGGCAGCAGGCGCAGGCAGGACAGCAATTGCACTGGCTTGGCTGGCGCGAGGACAAGTTGGCATGTGCCTTTTATGCCGCGCCCTGGCTGCCAGAAATCGATCACCCCTTTATCGCGCAGGCCTTCAGCCAGCCGCCCGATTCGCCACAGCAGCGACATGCGCTGTTAGGTGGACGACCAACGCAGGGTGGCAGCCACGGACGAACCCTTTGCAGCTGCTTTGGCGTCGGAGAAGTGGCGATTCGCCGGGCTATCGCCGAGGGCTGTGATTCCCCGGCGGCGCTTGGCGCGGTGTTGAAATGCGGCACCAACTGCGGCTCCTGTATTCCGGAGCTCAAACAACTGCTCTCATCTCTGCGCGTGGCGCAGTAACGGAAAACATCATGACGCAAGCCAGTGAATCCCTCGACAAGCTGTTTAATCCGCGTGACGGCGAACAAGCGCAAGGTGGCGTCTGGCTGGTTGGGGCCGGGCCGGGGGACGTAGAACTGCTCACCTTAAAAGCATGGCGGCTGATCAACAGCGCCGATGTGGTGGTGTATGACCGGTTGGTGAGCGAGGCGATCATGGCGGAAGTGCCGCCGGAGACGCTGGCGATTGATGTCGGCAAGAAGCCCGGCAGCCACGGTTTGAAGCAGGCGCAAATTAATCAGCTGCTGGTGGATTTAGCCCGCAGCGGGCGGCAAGTGGTGCGGCTCAAAGGTGGCGATCCCTTTATTTTCGGGCGCGGCGGTGAAGAGATGCTCTATCTACAACAGGCGGGAATCACCTGCCAGATCGTGCCGGGTATTACCGCCGCCGCCGGATGCGCGGCAGCCAGCGGCATTCCGCTCACGCACCGTGATTGCGCACAGTCGCTGCGGTTCATTACCGGTCACGGCAAAAGCGGTGAACCGCAGCTGGATGATGCTAGCCTCGCCGCCGACAACCAGACGCTGGTGTTTTATATGGGGCTGAAATGGAGTGCCAGCATCAGCGCACAGCTGCAGGCGCAGGGCCGCAGCGCGCAGACGCCGGTAGCCATTATTGAGAACGGCACGCGCGCCGATCAGCGGGTGATGATCACTACACTGGCTGAGCTGGCACATACCGTTGAGGTGCAACAAGCACAATCACCGGCGTTATTGTTGATTGGTGACGTGGTGCGCTTTTATCGCCATCCGGTCAGCATTAACGCACATTCGAGTAAGGTCGCGGCGCCATTTATGGCGTAATGCACGTCAGTTAAGCATCTTTCGGTCACCATAAATGGCGACCCTACAAAGGATTAGCGCGCTTTTCGTAGGGTGTGCATTCATGCGCACCTGCATACATATGCAAACTAATGCTTAACTGAGCGGCGTTTCGTCATTTATGGCGACCCATCAGCCCACAATTTCACTTATGGCTAAATAAGCTCACATTTCCCCCCTTTAATCCGCGCTTTAGCCTGACGGGGTTTTGGCATTCTATGCTCAGAATTCCTGCCAGCTGAGGTATGTCGTGGCTGAAGAGAGTAACGAGGACAAAACAGAATCGCCCACGCCCCACCGACTTGAAAAAGCGCGTGAAGAGGGGCAGATTCCGCGTTCGCGCGAGCTGACTTCAGTGATGATGCTGTTGATTGGATTGCTGATCCTGTGGATTGGCGGCAACAGCATGGCGGAGCGTCTGGCGAGCATGGTCGCCACCGGTTTTCGTTTTGACCATGGCATGGTCAGCGATGACAAAGTCATCATCGGCCACATCGGCAGCCTGATTAAGCAGGCGGTGATCGCGCTGCTACCGCTGATGGGCGGCTTAGTGGTGGTGGCGATTGCTGGACCGATGGCGCTGGGCGGCCTTAACTTCAGCGGCAAATCCATCAAGTTCGATCTCAAAAAGCTTAACCCGCTCACCGGTATCGGCCGCATGTTCTCCGGTCAAACTGCCGCTGAGCTGGTGAAGTCGATTATGAAAGCGGTGTTGGTGGGCATCGTCGCCGGTTGGTACATCTGGAGCCACTGGCAAGAGATGCTGCGTTTGATGAGTGAATCGCCGATCAACGCGCTGCATCATGGTTTATCAATGATCGCCGCCTGCTGCGGGCTGATCATGCTCGGCCTGTTCCCGATGGTCGGCTTTGACGTGTTCTGGCAGCTTTATAGCTACTTCAAAAAGCTGAAGATGACGCGCCAGGAAATTCGTGACGAACACAAACAGAACGAAGGCGATCCGCACGTCAAAGGGCGCATTCGTCAGGCGATGCGCGCCGCCGCCCGTCGTCGCATGATGGCTGATGTGCCGAAAGCCGATGTCATCGTCACTAACCCAACGCACTACTCGGTGGCGCTGAAGTATCAGGAAGGCAAGATGAGTGCGCCGAAAGTGATTGCCAAAGGCGCCGGCGATATCGCACTGAAGATTCGTGAGCTCGCCAAAGAGCACCGCATCCCGATTCTCGAAGCACCGCCGCTGGCGCGTGCGTTGTACCGACACACAGAAATTGGTCAGTTCATCCCCGGCGCGCTGTATGGCGCGGTGGCAGAAGTGCTGGCCTGGGTTTGGCAGCTGCGACGCTGGAAGCGCGAAGGCGGCCTGATTCCAAACAAACCAAAAAACCTGCCGGTTCCGGCAGACATGGACTTTGCAGGAGAGAACACTAACGATGGCTAATTTAGCCGAGAAGCTGCGTTTACCGGGCAACTTTAAAGACACGCAATGGCAGGTGCTGGCGGGACCGGTACTGATCATGTTGATCCTGTCGATGATGGTGCTGCCGTTACCCGCATTCATTCTTGACCTGCTGTTCACCTTCAACATTGCGCTGTCGATCATGGTGCTGCTGGTGGCGATGTTCACCCAGCGCACGCTGGAGTTCGCCGCATTCCCGACCATTCTGCTGTTCTCGACGCTGCTGCGTCTGGCGCTGAACGTCGCCTCAACGCGTATCATTTTGCTGGAAGGCCATACCGGTGCCGATGCCGCCGGACGCGTGGTGGAAGCCTTTGGTCACTTCCTCGTTGGCGGTAACTTCGCCATCGGTATCGTGGTGTTTATCATCCTCGTAATCATCAACTTCATGGTTATCACCAAAGGTGCGGGACGTATCGCTGAAGTCGGCGCGCGTTTTGTGCTGGATGGCATGCCAGGTAAGCAGATGGCGATCGATGCCGACCTCAACGCCGGTTTAATTGGCGAACAGGAAGCCAAACAACGCCGTACCGAAGTGACGCAGGAAGCCGATTTCTACGGCTCGATGGACGGTGCGAGTAAGTTTGTTCGTGGTGACGCCATCGCCGGCATTTTGATCATGGTGATCAACATCATCGGCGGCCTGTTGGTCGGCGTGGTGCAGCACGGCATGGATCTCGGCCATGCGGGCGAAACCTACACGCTGTTAACCATTGGTGACGGCCTGGTGGCGCAGATCCCGGCGCTGGTGATCTCCACCGCGGCGGGTGTCATCGTCACCCGCGTGGGCACCGATCAGGATGTCGGCGAGCAGATGGTGACCCAGCTGTTCAAGAACCCGCGCGTGCTGATGCTGAGTGGCGGCGTGATTGGTTTGCTCGGCCTGGTGCCGGGTATGCCAAACCTGGTGTTCCTGCTTTTTACCGCTGCGCTGCTGGGTTTGGCCTGGTGGTTACGCGGACGCGAAATGCAGCCGAAGAAACCAACCGAAGCCTCCAGTCTGGTGAAAACTCAGGAAACGCCGGCCACCGTGGAAGCGTCGTGGACCGATGTGCAGCTGGAAGATTCACTCGGCATGGAAGTGGGTTATCGCCTGATTCCGATGGTCGATCACCTGCAAAACGGCGAACTGCTGGGGCGTATCCGCAGTATTCGTAAGAAGGTGGCGCAGGAGGTCGGCTTCCTGCCGCCGGTGGTGCATATCCGTGACAACATGGAGCTGCCACCCGCGCGTTACCGCATCCTGATGAAAGGCGTGGAAATTGGCAGCGGCGATGCTTATCCGGGACGCTGGATGGCGATTAACCCAGGCACCGCCGCCGGTTCGCTGCCGGGCGAGCCGACCGTCGATCCGGCCTTTGGTCTGGCGGCGATCTGGATCGAGAGCGCCCTGAAAGAGCAGGCGCAGATTCAGGGCTTTACCGTAGTTGAAGCCAGCACCGTGGTGGCAACGCACCTCAATCACCTGATTGGACAATACGCCAGCGAACTGTTTGGCCGTCAGGAAGCGCAGCAGCTGTTGGATCGCGTCACGCAGGAGATGCCGAAGCTGACCGAAGATCTGGTGCCAGGCGTCATTACCCTGACCACGCTGCACAAAGTGCTGCAAAACCTGCTGACCGAGCGTGTCTCGATTCGCGATATGCGCACCATTATTGAAACCCTGGCGGAACATGCGCCGGTGCAGAACGATCCGCAAGAGCTGACCAGCGTGGTACGTGTGGCGCTGGGACGGGCGATTACCCAACAGTGGTTCCCTGGCAACGGCGAAGTGCAGGTGATTGGCCTCGACGCTACGCTGGAACGTCTGCTGCTGCAGGCGCTGCAGGGGGGCGGCGGCCTTGAGCCGGGTCTGGCGGATCGCTTACTGGTGCAGGCGCAAGGTGCACTGCAGCAGCAAGAGATGGCGGGCGCGCCGCCGGTGCTGCTGGTCAATCATCCGCTGCGTGCGCTGCTGGCGCGCTTCCTGCGCCGCAACCTGCCGCAGCTGATTGTGCTGTCGAATATGGAGCTGACCGACAACCGTCAAATCCGCATGACCGCCACCATTGGAGGCAAGTAATGCGTCGCTGGTGCTGGGCATTAATGATGTTGCCGATGATGGCGCTGCCGCTCGCTGTCGATGCGGCCAGCGGTGCCTGGAGCGCCAGCGCCAGCGGCCCGAGCATGGGCGTACGCGGTAACTGGCTGATGACGCCAGCGCTGCGCGCGCCCTCCAGCGCGCCGGGTAACATCTCGCTGGTGAACTGGCGTTATCAGCTCAGCCGTCCTGCGCCTTCGGGTTTGCAGGTACGTTTGTGCGCGGGCGATCGTTGTGTCGAGATTGAAGGTGCTAGCGGCAGTACGCGTGGCTTAGCCAACGTGGCGGCGGAAGAGACGCTGCATCTGGCGTTTGGCTTTCAGGGGAAGGGCGCATTGCCGCCGGGCTTGCGCGTGGTGAGCAGTGAAGTGACGGTGAATTACCAGTAACGCGTGTTACATCGGCGGCGCGTCCTGCACCGCCGAATACGTTAATTAAGGCTTATCTCCCTGACCGTAAATCGGTGGTGAAGCCAGTTTTGCATCCTCTCTTAATTCTTTCACCTGCTTCGCATCCACCTTGGCCGCCGCCGGATTACCAAACTGCTGGGTCACAAAGTTACTGACATCCACCACCTGCTGGTCACTCAGTTCAGGGGCAAAAGGCGGCATAAACACTTCGCCCTCGGTCATGTGGCGATGTACGCCGTTGAGGATCACCGATACCACGTTCAGCGCATCTGCCGCGCCGGTGCTGGTGTGATGGAACAGTGACGGATAGGCATGGAAATCGCTGCCCGATCCCGCACCTTCCGCGCCGTGACAGCTGGCACAGTTACCGGCAAACACGACCGCGCCGGGCTGGGCGTTGCGGGTCGCATCATCGGCACCGCGCAGTGCAATCAGCGCGGTGGAAGGTTGTCCCCAACTGTCGCGCGCACGGGTTTGCTGCGCGTCCGGCTGCGGCTTGACGCTGCGCAGATAGGTGGCGATGTCCTGCAGATCACTCTCCGGCAGATATTGCAGGCTGTGCTCAATCGCTTCGGCCATTGGGCCAGAGGCGCTGGCTTTATTGGCGACAAACCCGGTTTTCAGGTAGGTCACCAGCTGTTGCTGGCTCCAGTCACCGATGCCTGCCTGCTTATCTGGCGTAATGTTGTACGCCATCCAGCCGCCAAGATCGCCGCCCGCCAGCGCTTTATCGTTGTCCATGCCCATAGTCAGATTACGCGGCGTATGACAGGTGCCACAGTGCGCCAGCGCTTCAACCAGATAACGACCATTATTCCACTGCGCGCTATGCTGCGTATCGGTCTGCAATTCGCCTTTATCGAAGTTAAACCACTTCCAGAAGCGCATGCCCCAGCGTTGGTTGAACGGGAACGGCAGGTCGGTTTGCGGTGAAGCCTGATGCACCGGCGGCATCGACATCAGGTAGGCTTTGATTGCCAGCACATCGTCGCGCTTCATTTTGGTGAAGGAGTCATACGGCATTGCCGGGTAGAGCTGCTCGCCGTTTTTACCAATACCGTCGCGCACTGCGGCCACGAACTGATCGTCGCTCCAGCTGCCGATACCGTACTGCTTATCGGAGGAGATATTGCTGCCCCAGATCTGGCCGAAAGGCGTACTGACCGCAAAGCCGCCGCCAAACAGCGGGCCGTTGGTGGCGGTGTGACAGGCGGTACAGTCACCGGCGCGCGCCAGATATTCGCCGCGCTTAATCTGAGCGGTATTGTCCGCCGCCTGCGCCACAGCGCACTGCATCAGGACCACCGCGATAGCGGCCTGAATAAATACAGGTTTCATCGGGTGCTCCTTACAAGCTTGCCAGAACGCTATCGGCCATACGCAGCGCCAGCGCGGTTCCGGTCAGCGTTGAGTTAACCGTCGAGGCCGACGGCATAATGCCGGTGCCGGCGATAAACAGGTTCGGGTGATCGTGGGTGCGGCAGTGACCATCCACCACCGAATCCTGTGGATTGCTGCCCATGATCATGGTGCCAGTAATGTGCTGGTTGTTGTCGTAAACGCCGCGCTTGCTGTAAACCGCTTCCGTTCCGCCCATCTCTTTCACCATGCGCTGGAAGTCGATCATCGACTGGTCATAGCCGCGATGCACATATTCCGGGAAGCTGTAGTAAACCTCGAGGCGAGGAATACCCCACGCATCCTTCTCGGTTTTGCTCAGCGTGACGCGGTTTTGCGGCTCCGGCAGCATCTCCAGCAAACACTTAAGCTGGACAAAGCGCTCGGCCTGGAAGGCCAGCTTGTCGTTAAGCGCCTTGCCGTAATAGCCCTGACGCACCAGACGTTCGGTGAGATAGCGCACCGGCGAGGTGTTGGCGAGGTCGATACGCAGCGCCGAACGCTCGCCACGAAAATCTCCGTCGCGCATATTATTGATGCTGCCGGGACGCATCGGTCCACGGCCAAACCACACCGGCTCATCGGCATAGAACTCCACTGACGATCCTGGATGATCCATCAGGTTGCGGCCCACCATGCCGGAACTGTTGGCGATGCCGTTCGGGTAGCGATCGCTGGTGGAGAGCAGCAGGATTTTCGGGCTTTCGATGCCGTTGGCGGTCAGGACAAACTGTTTACCGGTCACGCGATGGCGCGCTTTGTTCTGATCGAGATAGTGCACCGCCTGAATAGTGCCTTTGTCGTCGGCCTCAATGCGAAACACCACCGCGTTGGTAACGATTTTTACGCCGGCATCCAGCGCTTTACGTGCGGCGATACCGCCGTGATACTGCGCGTCAATCGGGCAAACCGGCATGCAGTTATTGTTGCCGCAGCAGGCCGGGCGACCGTCGTAGGCGATGCTGTTGCGCGCCTGCGGGCCAATGCCGACCTCATAACCCAGCGGACCGAGTCGCTGCTTCAGACGATCGAAGCCGTACGGCAGCGGAATGCCCGGCAGCGGATAAGGGCGTGAACGCGGCGAAGCCAGATCGCTGTCGCCGGAAACACCCATCTGGTATTCGGCGTCGCAATAATAAGGTTCCAGCTCGTCATAGCTGATCGGCCAGTCGCGGCCAATGCCGTACAGCGACTGAATGCGCATATCGTTCGGCAACAGGCGGAACGCTTGTCCAGCCCAGTGCCATGTGGTGCCGCCGGTGCCGCGCAGATATTGGGCGCGATAGGGATCCGGGCCTTTCTGGATCAGGTAATTGTTATCGCTGGGAATGAATTTAGGCTGCGGTGCCCACGGCTGCGGCGGATACGGTTCGGTGAAGTCACCCTTAAACGGCGAGTTGCGGAAATACTCCACCGCCTGATCGCGCTTAATCTCCGGGCCGGACTCCAGCATCAATACCGAAGCGCCGGCTTTGGCCATCTTCAGCGCCGCCAGTGAACCGGCAATGCCGGCGCCAATCACCACCACGTCGGCGCTTAATGAATCAGACATGTGCTCTCCTTGCAGGCGGCTGCGTCCAGAAGTTAGGTTGCCCCGGCGCGTAGCTCGGTGGTAACAGGGAATCACGCACCAGTTGGTAGCTGACGATATTCTCAAAAGCGATACATTGCGGACGCGGCAGCGGCCCGACAACGCCGAGATACCAGCCGGAAACCAGCGTCTGATAAAGATCGTCGAGGGCTTTGGGTTGGGTACTCAGCAGCGCCAGCAGGCTGCTGCCGTTGGCGGCAGGTTGCTGCTGCAGTAGCGCGCTGAGCGTATCAAGCTGGCTGTCCAGCTGCGGGAAATGCGCGTGCAGCCAGCTGTAGAGGCGCTGCGCCAGCAGGGCATCCGGCTGATCCAGTCCGGTTAATCGGGCGGAAATCGCAGTAAAACTGGCGGACGGAGCCACTGCGGCGGCCAGCGGTGGCGAGGCGAAAGCCAAACTGCCGGGGAGCGCCTGCGTCAGGACGCCAGCCACCAGCAGGCCCGCCGTGCCGGTCAGCAACCGGCGGCGTGAAAGAGTCATCATGGAAATTCCCGAAAGTTATTTCAATGCCTGAGCGGCAGCCTCTGAAGCCTGGTTATCCAGATCCTGTTTGGGGGTACTGACGCCGACGGCGCCGACCACTTCATTCTGCAGCGTGAGCGGGAAACCGCCGCCGAGCGCCACAGCGTGCGGGATGGCAAGCACGGTGGTTTCGCCGCTCTGCAGGCGCTGCATAAATTTCAGGGAAGGAGCGTGATACAGCGCTGAGGTGCGCGCTTTGCCAATCGCGGCATCGACACAGCCCGGCGACGCGCCGTCAAGGCGCTGGAAGGCCAGCAGCGTGCCGCTGGCATCAACCACCGCCACGCAGCCGGTGCTGTGCTGGGCGCTGATGCTGTTTTTGACACTGGTGATAACCTGGTTGGTGTGGCTGGCGTCCAGCGCGGCTGCGCTGGCCTGGCCAATACCCGCTGCCAGCAGCAGGGAAAGGGCGACAGATGCTCTAATCTTCATGTTTTGCTTCCGATAGTTATTGTTTTGAAACCTGCTTCTCGTCTCGCTTACGCTACGCCGTTGCAAAAATGTAAACAATTGCCGATAAACAAAACGCATACCTTTAGACGTATAACTCATTGAGGTGGATAGATCTTATCCAGCGTCTCTTGCCAAACGAACGGTGTCAGTTGTTGATAGCGCAGGGCACGGGCGTTTAATGCATCAATCAGCCCTTGCTGGGTGGCAACAATTGCTGTGCTCATGGCGGCCGGTACCTTGACGTCCTGCAAGGTTTTCACCACTTCCTGCATCTCTTCAGCGCGTCGCTGGCCGTGCTCCGCCACGCGGCTGATCAGGTAGTGTGGCAGCTGATCGTTCCAGCCCAGCGACGGGAAACTGGCGTGTAGCGAATCGAGCACCGCTTGCTCTACGCCGTACTGGCGCGCCGCGCTCAGGCATTCGGTGGTTAGCGCTTCGAGGCCTTTGATCATCACGCTGCGGCACATTTTAATCGCCGAGGCTTCACCCACTTCGCCACCCAGCAAACGGCTATTGAGGCCCAACTGTTGCAGCAGCGGCTGCACCTGTTCTGCCTGCGCACCGCCAATCAGCAGCGGCGTCGCCAGCCGCTTGGGTGGCACCGGCGCCATTACCGCCACGTCGATATAGCTGGCGCCTGCGGCGTTAATCACTTCAGCTGCGGCGCGTTTGGTGTGCGGCGCGACGGAATTGAGATCGAGAAAATGCTGCCCAGCCTGTAACAGCGCGGCCGCCTGCTGCGCCACGTTGAGGGCCTGCGACGCGGTAACGGTGGAGAACACCAGCGTGGCATCCTGCAGCGCGTCCGCCAGCGAAGTGGCCAATCGCACGCCGCCTTGTTGCGCTTTTTGCTGCAGCGCGGGCAGGGTTTCTGCCGCGAGGGCTTTGCGGTCCCACGCCGTCACCGTGTTGCCCTGCGCCTGTAAGTCATGGGCGAGAATGCCGCCCGCTTCGCCAAAACCGATAAAGGTGATGTTCATTATTTACTCCTTGCTGAAGGGCCAGACCGCCGCCGGAATCATGACGTCACCGGCAAAAATGGCGCGCGCGGTGCGCAGCAGACCACAGCCCGCCAGCGGGTTATCGCCTTCGCGCTGCAGCAATACGCTGAATTCGCCGCTGGGATGTTCCACGCTCAGGCGCTGCTGAGGTTGCTGGCTGGTGCGCGCCAGTCCGTCGGCGACACTGCCGGGGATCAGGCAGGCGCTGGCGACGCTCACCGCGCCGAGCACGCCAATCGAGGCGTGGCAGCGGTGCGGAATAAAAGTGCGTGAGCTGATCGCGCCGCCGTGACGCGCTTCGGCCAACAGCGTGACTTTGGGCACCGTACGCTGGCTGACATCCCCTAAGTTCATAAGCGGCCCGGCCTGCAGGCGAATCGACTCCAGCCGCTGCTTGAGCTCGCTGTCGTTATCCAACGTTTCGCGGCTTTCATAGCCGCTGCAATTGACATCTGCCGCACGGATTAAAATCACCGGCATGCCGTTGTCGATGCAGGTGACATCAATGCCATCAAAACAGTCGCGCACCTGACCGGTCGGCAGCAGCGCGCCACAGCTTGATCCGGCAATGTCTTTGAAGGTGAGGGCGATCTCGCCTGCGCTGCCGGGTACGCCATCAATACTTAAGTCACCGTCATAGTCGACTTCACCGTCGGGCGTGGCGAATGCTGCTTCGGCGATCTGCCCGGTGTTCTGCATGAAAATGCGCACGCGGGTGCGCTGATTGCCTGCCTTTACCAGCCCGCGTTCCACGGCGAAAGGCCCGACGGCGGCGAGGATATTGCCGCAGTTTTGCCCGTAATCAACGCGGGGTTGATCGACGTTGACCTGGGCAAACAGGTAATCGACATCGGCATCGTCCCGGCGTGAAACGCTGACGATCGCCACTTTGCTGGTGAGCGGATCGGCCCCGCCGAGGCCGTCAATCTGGCGGATATCGGGCGATCCCATCACCGCCAGCAGCACCCGATCGCGTGTCACAGGATCTGCGGGCAGCTCCTGCGCCAGAAAGCAGGCGGCTTTGGAGGTGCCGCCGCGCATCAGTAAGCAGGGAATGCGACGCTGGCGCATGGTTTACTCCTCCAGTTGATCGAGCGTGTCGAGATAGCGCAGTCCTTTTTCCGCCAGGCGTGGGCGCATCTGATAGATATCCAGTCCCAGCTCACCGGCCGCTAAACGCAGGCGTTTGCTTTCTTCCAGCTCTTCACGCTGACGCGCTTTGGCTGCCACGCTGGCGGCTTCATCGCGTGCCACCACCACCACGCCGTCGTCATCGGCGACGATCACATCACCCGGCCAGATCAGCTGCCCGGCACATACCAGCGGCACGTTCACCGAACCGAGCGTCTCTTTGACGGTGCCTTGCGCATACACCGCGCGCGACCAGACGGCAAAGCCCATCTCGCGCAGCGTGCGGCTATCACGCACACCGACATCCGCCACCAGCCCGCGCACACCGCGCGCTTGTAGCGAGGTCGCCAGCAGATCGCCGAAGAAGCCGTCGCTGCACGGCGAGGTTGGCGCAACCACCAGCACATCGCCCGGCTGACAGAGTTCCACCGCGACGTGGAACATCCAGTTATCGCCCGGTGCCACCAGCACGGTGACCGCGCTGCCCGCAATGGCGCAATCCTGTTGAATCGGACGAATAGCGGGATCGAGCAAGCCTTTGCGGCCCTGCGCTTCGTGCACGGTGGCGACGCCAAAGCGCGCCAGCGCGTCGATATCCGCAGTTGTCGCGCGGGGAATGTGGCGCACCGCGACGCCTTTTTTCGCGATGATGCTCATGCCAGATCCTCGGTTACGCGCGGGAAAATGCTCTGATAGCCTTCGCCATAAATGATGTCGCGGCTGGTGGTTATCCCGACGTTACGCTTAGCCTGCACGCCGCGCTGCTGCGCCACGCGCGTGTAGTATTCCCAGAGATGTTCCTGCCCGGCCATGCACTGAATCGCCTGATATTTTTTGTCCCACACCGAGGTGATATCCAGCAGCACATCCGGCTTCCAGTTGCACTGCTCAGGCTGGTGCGGTTCGAAGCAGTAAACCGGCGGCGCACCGACAATTTTTTCGCCCGGACGGTAGCCTTCGGCCTGGGCGATAATGCGCGCTTCCTGCGCCAGATGCGTGGCCATTGGGTGATCGTAGTTGTAGGGATCCTGCAACGAATGGGTCAGAACAAAATGCGGCAGCACCCGGCGATAGACGTCGGCAAGGCGGAACAGGGTTTCTTTATCGGCACGCAGCGGATAATCGCCGAGGTCAAAAAATTCAATGCTGGCACCGAGAATCTCGGCGGCGGCCTGCGCCTCGCTGCGGCGGGCGGCTTTGACTTTCGCCTCGCTCATCTCTCCTTTGCGCCACAGCTTGGCCGACTCGCCGCGCTCGCCAAACGAGAGGCAGACAACGTGAACGTCATAGCCCTGCGCATGGTGCAGCGCGATGGCACCGCCGGCGCGCCAGACGAAATCCGCTGAGTGAGCGCTGACCACCAGCGCGGTTTTTTTGGGGGTGTTGTTAGTCATGGCATACTCCTCCGCTGTTTTTTTCCATGCTGTCACTGCCAACCTGGCGGCGATAATTCATTTAATTGCAGCAGGTATGCGTTTTATTTATATTGCGACATCGGTCGGTGGCGAAAAGGGGCAGGGAAAGATGGCAGAAAAGGGCACGCAGGAGCTGACAAACCTGATGCAAATCAGGGCATTTAGTCAGGTGGTGGCACAAGGCAGTGTCTCGCGGGCGGCAGATGAATTATTTCGCACCCAGTCGGCCATTACCCGCGTCATTCGCGACCTGGAGCTCCCCTTAGGCGTGACGCTGTTTGAACGTCATGCCGGTGGCATGATGCTGACTGACTTCGGTAAATGCGTGCTGCCGCGCGCGTTGCGGGCGATTGAGGAGCTGCATCAGGTGCCGCAGCGGCTGGCAAAATTGCAGGGACGCGGCGCACAGCGCAGCGATGCGGAACCGCTGTGGTTGTTTAACGTACGTCGGCTGCAAATTTTTATCACCCTGTGTCAGACGCGGCATATGCAGACGGTGGCGGCACGTCTCGGACTGAGCCAGCCAGCGGTGAGCGCCGCGCTGCGCGTGCTGGAAAACGGCGCGGGCATCGCGCTGCTGGAGCGCACGCCGCACGGCATGATGCCGTCGCTGGCCGGACGTGAAATTGAAGCCAACGTGCGGCGTGCGCTGAATGAATTGCGCCACATTCCGGCCGATATCGCCGCGCGCAGCGGGATACTCGAGGGAACGGTGCGCGTGGGCGCACTGCCGCTGGGACGCACGCGTATCCTGCCGCAGGCGATCGTGATGCTGACGGCGCGTTATCCGGGCGTGCGCGTGGTAACCAGTGAAAGCGCCTTTGGCGTGCTGGCCTCGGAGATGCGCTCCGGCGATATCGATTTTATCTTTGGCGCGCTGCGCCGCGATGAAGATGCGCTGGACGTCACGCGCGAGACGCTGTTCTCGGAACGCATGGTGCCGCTGGCGCGTCACGATCATCCATTAGTCGGGCGTGAGCTTTCTACCGAAGATCTGCGCGCTGCGCGTTGGGTGCTACCGCGTTCGGCCACGCCAGCGCGATATCTGCTGAATAACAGTTTTCAGGCGATGGGCATTCCGGCACCCGATCCGGTGGTGGAAACCGGCGATTTGGCGTTGGTGCGCGGCTTGCTGATGCAGTCGGATATGCTGGCGGCGGTCTCCGCGCACCAGCTGGAAGTGGAACTGGCGTCCGGCGCGCTGGTGGCGCTACCGGTTCCGTTACCGGATACCGATCGCGCCATCGGGCTGACGGTGCGGGCGGGCTGTCTGCACTCACCGGCAGCGGATGCGCTGATCCGCTGCCTGCGTGAAGTGTGCGGTCAGGACCAATAATCAGCCGGTGCGCGCCGCTTCCATCAACGCATAGCGGTAACCGCGAATGCCGTAACCGCAGATCACGCCCTGCGCGACATCGGAGAGATAGGAGTGGTGACGGAAGGGCTCACGCTTGTGCACGTTGGTAATATGTACTTCCCACAACGGCAACGCCACGCCGGTCACCGCATCGCGAATCGCTACTGAGGTGTGCGTCCACGCCGCCGGATTGATCACCAGCGCCTGCGCCTCGAAACGCGCCTGCTGAATCCACTCAATCATTTCACCTTCGTGGTTGGTCTGGCGAAACTCAATCGCCACGCCCAGCTCTTCCGCCGTTGCGCGGCACAGCGCTTCCACGCTTTGCAGCGTGTCGGAGCCGTAAGTTGCTGGCTCACGGGTGCCCAGCAGATTGAGGTTTGGGCCGTTCAATACATAGATGGTTCTCATCGTGACTCCTGTAATTCAGTAAAACCAAACAGCCGCTGTGGCGTGTGCCAAAGCACCTGACGGCGACTGTTTTCATCGGGGATCAGCTGTTCGATCAGCAGCAGTTGCGTGCCCATATCCATGCGTTCAGTGGCGCGCAGGAAAGGCCAGTCCGATCCCCACATGCAGTTTTCCGCGCCGAAGGCGTCCAGCAAGGCCAGCAAATAGGGATGTCCATCGCTGAAGGGATACGGCTGGCGGGAGAATTTCGCCAGCCCGGAGAGTTTCACGCTGGTGCGTTGCTGACCGGCCAGCGACAGCAGCGCCTGAAAGGCCGGTTGTGCAACGCCTGCGCTGACGTCTGGTCGGCCGGAGTGATCGATCAGCAGGCGCGTGCGGGTGCGTGACAGCAGCGGCATCAGCGCCATTAACTGATCGTTCTGCACCTGAATCTGGGCAAACAGATCCAGCTCCGCCAGCCTGCCCATCAGAGCATCAAGCTGGAGAAACGGCTCGGTGCCGAGCATCGCCACGTTCAGCGCAATGCCGACGATGCCCTGATCTTTTAGGCTGGCGAGCGTGTCGCTATCCACGTCTCGCGGCGTGACGGCAATGCCCTTGAAGCGTCCTTCGCCGCGCTTGATGGTATCCAGCAGGCAGCGATTGTCGGTGTTATAGCCCGACGTCGGGCCGACAATCAGCGAGTGGCGGATGTTGTAGGCCTGCATCACGGCGCGATAGTAATCCGGCGTCGCCAGCTCGTGTCCGTCCGGGTTATAGGCACTTTCAGGCGCCCAGGGGAAGTTTACTGGATCAAAAACGTGGTGATGGCAGTCGATAACCGGTTGCGTAAACATCACTCTTTTTTCCCCGCTACCGAGTAGAGCACCTGCTGATTGCGCGTCTGCTGGAATTGTTCCAGCGTTTCGCCGCGCATCGCCGAGTAGATATGCAGGTTAGACACGCCCACCACCGCACCCAGTTTTTCCAGCAGGAAGAAGCTGACGCCGTAATGGATCATGCCGCGCCAGTCGAGCTGGGTAATCAGCGTTTGCTCTTCAGCGGTCAGTCCGGCTTCCTGATACAGCGCCTGCGGAGCTTCGCGGAAACGCTTACGCCACTCTGGCTGAATCATGCGGTGCAGGAAGCGGTTGATGCGCAGCGCTTTCAGGCTGCGCGCCTGGGTGAACGGATAGGTGCCGGGCAGTTTTTCCACGCCGCTCATTTGCAGGTTGATCTTGTCACGCTGACGCTGATGCACATCAACTGGCGCTTCACGAGACTGGTTTTCGAGGATCAGCGTGGCGATACCGGTCATCGAAGGCAGATAGTAATCCTGATGCAGTTTCTCGACGTTGGCCGACAGCGCGCCGCGCATGATCAACCACATAATCACTTCCGCACCTTCCAGGCCGCCGAGCGTGGCGTATTCCGCCAGAGTGATTTCGGTCAGGCGCTCGGGATCGTTGATCAGCAGATCGATAAACTGCGCATCCCATTCGGGATTGTTAAAGCCGCAGCGCTCACCGTGAACCTGATGTGAAACGCCGCCGGTCGCCACCACCGCGACTTTCAGATCTTCCGGGAAACTCTCCACCGCGCGCTTCAGTGCCTGGCCGAGTTTATAGCAGCGACGCGCCGTCGGAATCGGAAACTGCAAAACGCCGACCGCCAGCGGAACCACCTGCATCGGCCAGCCGCCTTGCCACGGTGCCAGCGCCGACAGCGGCGAAAACAGGCCGTGATCCAGCGCTTTGTCCTGGAAGAATGACATATCGAACTCATCTGCCATCAGGCTGGCACCAATGTGCTGTGACAGCGCCGCATGGCCTTTTACCGGTGGCAGATCGCGCGGGCCGCCGCCTTCGTCCGCCACGGCATATTCGTCATCAATGCCCAGCACAAAGGCCGAATAGTGATCGAAAAAGAAGGAGGTGACGTGATCGTTAAACACATACAGCAGCACGTCCGGTTTTTTCTCCTCCAGCCAGCGCTGCATCGGCGCAAAACCATCGAAAATCGGAGCCCATGCGCCTTCCTGCTGCTTGTTGTGATCAACCGCAAAGCCAATGGTGGGGGTATGAGAAACCGCTAAACCGCCTATGATTTTAGCCATAATTTTTTGACCTCTACTTCATCGATTATTGAGGGTACGCGACAGGGACGGCAGGTCATTAAGGTCGATGCCTTTAACCTGACGGGCCACCTGTGCAGGGTGATGTCGGGTGATGGAAAGTGCCGCTAAAACTGCCGGGAGCGACAAAACGATAAAAATGGCTGTTTGCCCAGGGAACACGCCGAGCAGCACGCCGCCCAGTGAAGAGCTGATAATGGCGCCGCTGCGACCAATGCCGTGCATCCAGCACACGCCGGTGGCACGCATTTCAGTGGGATAAAAGGCCGGAGAAAATGCCTGCAATCCGGTTTGCGCCCCGTTGATACAGACGCCAGCGAGGAACACCAGCAGCGCCAGCACATTCGGGCCAAAGCTCCAGATGCCCTGCGACACCAGGCAGAAGCTGCCCAGCAGATAGAACAGGGCGATAACGTATTTCGCTTTGAAACGGTCCATCAATCCGCCGACCATCAGGCCGCCAAAGGTGCCACCGAGCTGGAACAAGCCCGCGACAATCGCCGCGCGCTCCAGCGTTACGCCGCCAGAACGCAGGATGGTTGGCAGCCAACCGTTCAGCAGGTAGATGACGAACAGACCCATGAAGTAGGTGAGCCACAACACCAGCGTGCCGCCCGCATAGCCGCGGCTGAACAGCTGCAGCACCTGGGCTTTTTTCGGGATAATCGGCGCATTGAGCACAAAGGCGGTACCGGCGGAGAACTCGCCACCGAGACGTTTGAGCACCGCAGCAATCTTGTCGCGACTGACTTTGCGCACCACCATGTACATCGCCGATTCCGGCAGCAGCCACAGCAGCAGTGGCAACATCAGCAACGGCAACAGGCCACCCAAACCCAGCACCGCTTGCCAGCCAAAGTGCGGCAGCATGCCGGCGGCGATGAATCCGCCCAATCCGGAACCGATATTAAACCCGCTGTACATCACGGTGATCATCAGGCTGCGGCGGCGTTCCGGCATGTATTCCGACACCAGCGTGACGCAGTTGGGCATCACCGCGCCGAGACCAAGGCCGGTGAGAAAACGTAACGCGCCCATTTCCAGCGGCGTACGGGCGAAGGCGCTCATCAGGCTGAAGCAGGCGAAGACGGCGATCGACAACAGCAGCACGCGCTTGCGGCCGAATTTGTCGGACCACGGACCGGCGATCAGCGCGCCAATCGCCACGCCGAACATCGCAGCGCCGAGAATCGGCCCCATTTCCGCGTGGCTGATGCCCCAGTCTTCAATTAGCGCGGGCGCAATGAAACCCATCGCTGCCGCGTCGTAGCCATCAAACATGATGATGATGAAACACAGGCTGAGGGTCAGCCACTGGTATCCGGTGATCGGGCGGGCGTCGATCCAGCCTTTTACATCGATAATGTCGTGATTGCTCATAGGATACGCTCTGATTTTTTTATTAATGACGTTATCGGGTTGAGATTTTATTCCGCCCTGACATGGGCCGGGGGCATCACTTTAACCCGACTGCAGGGATAAGTTTTATAGTTTTTAGCTTTTAAAACAGCTTGTTGCATGTTTTTGCATTCTTGCTTCCATTACCAAATTAGGGATGGCGTGCGACTTTGTCTGCCATAAAATGGTTATGAAGGTATGAGTTTTGTTTATTTGGTGAGCTGTGTCGGAAAATTGAGAAAGCGTGTGAAGCGAGAGAAATGCCAGGTATTGAGCAGGAGAAAAGCCAAGTTCAGAGCAGATTAAGGGGGATGTTTAACAGGAAGGAAGATGGAAAGCAGCGGAGAGCCGTTTGCGGCGCTCTCCGCTGTTGATATTACATGCGCTCGACGGTTTTGATGCCCAGCGTGTCCAGACCTTGCTTCAGCGTTTTCGCGGTTAACGCGGCCAGCTGCAGACGGCTCTGACGGATGTTCTCGTCCTCGGCGGAGAGAATCGGGCAGTGTTCGTAGAAGCCAGAGAACTGGCCGGCCAGATCGTACAGGTAAGCACACATCACGTGTGGCGTACCGTCGCGCGCGACCTGCGTAATCACTTCTTCGAACTGCAGCAGACGCGTAGCCAGCTGCGCTTCACGCTCTTCGGTCAGCACGATGTCACCGCTCAGGCTATCGGCATCAATACCGGCTTTGCGGAACACCGACAGCACGCGCGTGTAGGCGTATTGCATGTAAGGCGCGGTGTTACCTTCGAATGCCAGCATGTTGTCCCAGTCGAAGATGTAATCGGTGGTGCGGCTTTTTGACAGGTCAGCGTATTTTACTGCGCCGATACCCACCACTTCCGACAGATCTTTCAGCTCTTGCGCTGACATCTCTGGATTCTTCTCGCTGACCAACGCATGCGCGCGTTCGACGGCTTCATCCAGCAAATCGGCGAGGCGAATCGTGCCGCCGCTGCGGGTTTTGAATGGACGACCATCTTTGCCCAGCATCATGCCGAACGCGTGATGCTCAAGCGGTACCGATTCCGGCACGTAACCGGCTTTACGCACGATGGTCCACGCCTGCTGCAGATGCTGATGCTGACGGGAATCGATGTAATAGAGCACACGATCGGCATGCAGGGTTTCGAAACGGTATTTGGCGCAGGCGATGTCAGTGGTGGTGTAGAGATAGCCGCCATCTTTCTTCTGAATGATCACGCCCATCGGTTCGCCTTCCTTGTTTTTGAACTCATCAAGGAAAACTACCGTGGCGCCTTCACTGGTCACCGCCAACCCTTTTTCACGCAGATCGGCGACGATGCCTGGCAGCATGTCGTTGTACAGGCTTTCACCCATCACATCGTTGCGCGTCAGCGTCACGTTCAGGCGGTCATACACCAGCTGGTTCTGGCTCATGGTGATATCGACCAGCTTCTTCCACATGCTGCGGCAATATTCATCGCCACCTTGCAGTTTCACCACGTAGTTACGTGCGCGTTCAGCGAAAGCTTCGTCAGCATCGTAGGTCACTTTGGCTTCGCGGTAGAAGGCTTCCAGGTCAGCCAGCGCAATCTCTTCGTGGTGTTCGTTCTGCTGCTTTTCCAGATAGGCAATCAGCATACCGAACTGCGTGCCCCAGTCGCCGACGTGGTTGGCGCGGATGACTTTGTGGCCGAGGAACTCCAGCGTACGCACCGCGGCATCACCAATGATGGTGGAGCGAACGTGACCGACATGCATCTGCTTCGCCACGTTGGGCGCGGAGTAATCCACCACGATAGTTTGCGGCGCGACACTGCTCACACCGAGGCGCGGCAGCTGCAGCGCCTGTGCGGTTTGCGCCGCCAGCCATGCACGATCGAGGAAGATATTGATAAAGCCGGGACCGGCGATTTCGACTTTGCTGGCGATGCCGTTAAGATCCAGATGCTGAATTACCTGCTCAGCCAGTTGTCGCGGTGCCTGACCGAGCTTTTTCGCCACGGCCATCATACCGTTTGCCTGGTAATCACCGAACTGTACCTTCGCAGACTGACGAACCTGAGGTTCGCAATCGGCAGGCGCACCCGCCGCAATCATTGCCTGACTGACTTTGTCGGAAAGAAGAGCCTGAATATTCACCGCGTTACCTTCATATGCTGAAAAGGCCCGCCTGTAGGCGGCGAGCCGATGTCGTCATCCCGCAACTGCGCGGCGGGACGGAAAAATAAGAGGGGAAGTATACGTGAAATGTTAAAGTGAGTCAGCTATTCGGTATTCAGTGAGACGTAACATCGGGCCCTCAGCGCCGATTAACGGCGCCGTGGGTGACGACGAGGATTTTTAACGCTTTTGTCTTCACGCACCTTCCAATGGCGGGAAATTGCAAATCCCATTAATGCAATCAGGACCGCGACAACAATGAGCATAGACATAAGGCCGTTCCTTGTAGTTGTGAAACACAAATTTATAAGAAAGGGTATCAGGCTGCAATTGTTTGCAACTTAAATAAGAGTTATCTCATTGTATTAACTATCCTGAATAATAACAGAAGGTTAAGCCACTTTCATAAAGTAACTGCTGGACCTGTTTTGACGATAAATCCGAAATGAATGGTCTATTTATGCGGTTTTCAGCCTTTTTGACGCCTAAATCGGATGAATCCGACAATTTTGTCAAGCGGAATCAACGGCTAGCAAATTTCATATTGATTAGTAAACCTGAACTGAATTAGAGGTAAAACGTGATGCGGACCAACTTTCCTATGGAATTGGATGATTTAAAACAAGACCTGGCTCGTTTTGAGCACTCTTTGAAGGGATTTGCTGAACGTTTAGGCATTAACCTGGCTGAACATGAAGCCGATCACGTTGCGGTACGCTGCCACCAGTTTGCGACGGCAGAACGCTGGAAAACCGGACTGCTGCAAATCGGCACGCAGTTTTCTGAGGCCATGATCAATGGTCGCCCGATCTGCCTGTTCAAACTGCATCAGCCATTGAACCTCGCGGGCTGGGAAATCGATGTGATTGAATTGCCGTGGCCAGGCGAGAAGCTTTATCGCCATGAAGGCTGGGAACACGTGGAGATTGTGCTGCGCGGTGAACCGGAAACGCTGGGTGTGCGCGCGATGGCGCTGCTCTCGGATGATGCGCTGACGCAGCCGGGCATCTCGTTCAAAACCAGCGCGCCTAAAGGTAAGAATGAGCGTTTGCCCAATCCGACGCTGGCGGTAACGGACGGGCAAACCACCATCAAGTTTCATCCGTGGCGACTGGAAGAGATTGTCGCCAGCGAACAGGCTTAACGGCGCGCTGCTACTGCCTGCTGCAAACGCGCCACCGCCTGTTCCAGCGTGGCGCGCGTACAGCCAAAGTTGAAGCGCACGAAATTATTGTCGCCAAAATCGTGACCCGGTGAAAAACCGAGGCCGTGCTGTTCGAAGTAGTCCATTGGGCTGGCGACATCCAGTTTGCTGGCATCGATCCAACCGAGATAAGTCGCTTCCGGCGCGGCCATCTGCAGTTCTGGCAACGCATTCACCTGCGCCACCAGCCAGTCGCGATTGGCACGCAGATAATCCAGCTGCGCTGCCAGCCACTCATCGCCATCGCGCCACGCCGCTTCGGCCGCCACCAGCGCCAGAATATCCACGCCAGGCACAATGCCTTCACGCACGCGTTTGAAGCGCGCGCGCAACTCGGGATTCGGAATGACCGCCATCGACGCGCCTAATCCGGCAATATTGAAGGTTTTCGACGGCGAGATCAGCGTGATGCTGCGTTGTGCGGCATCTTCACTTAATGACGCAAACGGAATGTGTTGCGCGCCAGGTGACAGCAACAGATCGCAATGGATTTCATCCGAGCAGACGATCAAATCATGCTGCTGCGCAAACGCCAGCTGGGCTTCCAGCTCGTCACGACGATAAACCGTGCCGCCTGGATTCTGCGGATTACACAGCATCAGCAGGCGCTCATTGCCCTGCATGGCGCTGGCATCGTGATCCATCACCCAGCGATCGTGTTGTAAACGCAGCGGTAAATGCACCTGCGCGCGATCGGCCAGTCTTGCTGCACCGCGAAACGGCGGATAAATCGGCGTTGGGGAAACCGTGGATTCGCCCGATTCCGTGAATGCGCGGACCGAAAGATTCAAACCGCACACCACGCCAGGCAACAACACAATCCAGTCCGGCTCAATCTGCCAGTTGTAGCGCTGCGCTAAACGGGAAAGGGTGATATCAATCAATCCGGTTGGCGTTGCGCCATAGCCAAAAACGCCGTGCTCAGCACGCTGTTTAATGGCCTCAATCACACTCGGCGGCGAACGGAAATCGCTGTCCGCGACCCAGAGCGGAAGCACATCGCGATCACCATATTTGTGCCATTTCAAACTATCGCTGTGACGACGGTCTATCCATTGATTAAAATCGAATGCCATAGTGCGAGTTCCACGTAAACTGTCCAATTAAGTAGACTAACTGAAGCATTCATCCCGAGCCAGAAGTCATGAGAAGGAGCATGGTATGACGAAACTGGAAATTTGTTGCTACGGCATCGACTGCGCAATGACTGCGCAGCTGTCCGGTGCCGATCGCGTGGAGCTGTGCAGCGCACCGCGCGAAGGTGGGTTGACGCCTTCAGCCGGCGTGCTGGAAGCGGCACGACGTGAAATTTCGATCCCGGTACATCCTATCGTCCGTCCGCGTGGCGGCGATTTTTGCTACACCAACTATGAGTTTGAGTCGATGAAATCGGACGTAGCGCTCATGCGTGAACTCGGTTTCCCCGGCTTAGTGATTGGCATGCTGGATGAAGATGCGCATGTCGATATTGCTCGTATGCAGCAAATTATGACGCTGTGTGACGGCATGGACGTCACTTTCCATCGCGCCTTTGATTTATGCCACAGTCCAAAACGCTCACTTGAGGTGCTGGCTGATTTAGGCATCGCGCGTATCCTGACGTCTGGCCAGCAACAGAGCGCCGAAGCAGGAATTGCATTATTACGGGAACTAAATGAACACAGCACAGGTCCGATTATTATGGCCGGTGCGGGCGTCCGTTTGAGCAACATCCAGAAGTTCATCGACAGTGGATTGCAGGAAGTTCACAGCTCCGCCAGCCGTTTAGTCGCTTCGCCGATGCGCTACCGTAAAGCCGGTGTTTCAATGTGCTCCGAAGCGGAAACCGATGAATTCAGTCGCTATTGCGTTGATGGTGATGTGGTTGAAGCCATGAAAAGCATGACGCAGATGAGCGCCGTCCGGGTAGCCTGAATTCGCCCCGATTTTGCCGCGCAGCACGCCAGCTCAAATGACGTGATGTTTGCAAGTACCAACCCCAGTTCTTCTAACTGGGGTTCTTTTTATCTGCCATTCCTGCAGAGATAGCGTGATCGTGTAAATGATGCTTTGATTACTCTATGGTCTCGTACGGATAACCTTCATGAAATCCATCCCTTATACCGTTTTTTTGCTGCTTCTCCCTTACTGCGGTGTCGCGCTGGCGGTCAGCACGGCGTGTCCACCGATGAGCAAAAACATCACCAGCAGCAACAACTGGATCATGCTGGGTGGCGATGCCAAAGGCGCGGTGCGTCAGGTGGTGGCGGGCGAATTTGGCAAAGACGTGGACTCGCAAAAGCGCGTACTCGGCCAGTTTGATCAGTGCGGCGATTTAATGGTGGCCGATATCTCCTACGACAAAAATGAAGGCAACGTATTGCTGACGATGGAACAGCATATCGCCCGCGTACAGCGCGGCTGGGTGGCGGAATATGCCTACATGGTCAAAGTGATCAAAGCGGGGCAGGAGGAAGTGGTTGATAACCGTCAGGGCACCATCAGCTGGCAAATCGGCCAGCACGGCAACATCGTCAGCTCATCCGATAAATTCACCAGCATGGGCAAAGATGGCTTTACCGATACCACTTACCGCTATGACAAACAGTTCAGAGTAGAAAAAAGCGTGGCGCGCGGCAGCGACAGCATGACCAACGGCGAAAGCAGCTGGCGCTGGAATCCACAAGGATTGGTGACTTCATCCAGCAGCGCGCGTAGCAAAGATACTTACAGCTACGATAACCAGTGGCGGGAACTGCGCCTGAACGGCACCTCGACCACGCCAGTCAGCACGCTACGCTCGGTGGATGAGTGTCAACTGTGGGATGAAGTGGGCAACTGCACGCTCAGTTATCTGCATGAAACCGAAGTATTCGCCAAAGGCACCATTGAACGCAATCTCAGCTCCGCTTATAAATACCAATACTGGAACGCACCCAGCGAAACAGCCGCACAAGATTAAAGCAAAGCGCACAAAACCCACATAAAGGCTGGAAACAAGGGCCGCGAAGTAAAGCTTCCGCCGCATGGATGCGGCGGCAGAGTCCACAGGGATGTGTCCACGACGCCTTTACGCAGCGGCCCTTGTTTTCAGCCTGAAACGCACCGGAGCAATAGAGATCATCGCATGACACTTATTCTATCTTTCCTCTTCGCCATCACCATTCTCACGCTCACGCCCGGTTTCGATACTGCACTAGTGCTGCGTTCCGCCGCCGCGCAAGGCTGGAAACGTGCATCGGCAACGGCGTTTGGCGTCACGCTGGGTTGCCTGGTGTGGGGAGTTGCGGTGGGGCTGGGATTGGGCGCGTTGCTGCTGGCTTCGGAAATGGCGTATAACATGCTGAAATGGATCGGTGCGGCCTATCTGCTCTATCTCGGCGTCAAATTACTCATCAACCCGCGTACTCAAGCGGAAACAGGTCAGCATGCGCAGAATAAAGAGCAAAGCTATGTTGCCTGCTTCACACGCGGGCTATTTGGCAACTTGTTAAATCCTAAAGTCGGCGTCTTCTACGTCACCTTCCTGCCGCAGTTCATTCCGGCGGGCGCATCGGTGCCGCTGTGGTGCACGCTGATGGCGCTCACACACATGGTGATTGGTTTGGTGTGGAATGCGGTGTTGATTGGAAGCAGCCAATACTTTGCGACACATTTACGCCGTCCGGCGGTGCTGAAAGTGATGGATCGCCTGACGGGCTGCGTCTTTATTGGCTTTGCCGCGAAGCTGGCGCTATCGCGGCGTTAAATATTACGGCTTGCGCGCCACTAACACAGCACGCAGCGGGGCGGGATAACCTTCAACGGTCTTACTGCTGTCATTCGGATCAAGGAACTCGGCCAGCGACTCGCTGGTCATCCAGCTGGTGCGACGCTGCTCTTCCACGGACGTCACCGCGTAATCTGCGATGCGCACATCGACAAATCCGCACTTCTCCAGCCAGCTCTTCAGCGCCGCCGCTGAAGGGATAAAGTACACATTACGCATCTGCGCATAACGCTCACCCGGCACCAACACCGCGTTCTCATCGCCTTCAATCACCAGCGTCTCCAGCACCAACTCACCGTCGCTGACTAACTGATTTTTCAACTGCATCAGATGATCGAGCGGCGAACGGCGGTGATAAAGCACGCCCATTGAAAACACGGTATCAAACGCTTGTAACGCCGGCAGTTGCTCAATGCCCAGCGGCAGCAAATGCGCCCGACGATCGTCGCCCAACAGCTTACGCACCGCTTCAAACTGGCACAAAAACAGCTGCATCGGATCGATGCCGACCACCAGCTTCGCGCCCGCGCCAATCATGCGCCACATGTGATAACCGCTGCCGCAGCCGACATCCAGCACCGTGCGGTGCTGCAACGGTGAAATGTGCGGCAACACGCGATCCCATTTCCAGTCGGAACGCCATTCGGTATCGATCTCGGTGCCGTACAGCGAATAGGGACCTTTGCGCCACGGCATCAAATTGCGCAGCAGATTCTCAATGCCCAGACGCTGACGATCGGTCAGATCCTCAACATCCGCACTCACGCTGTGCAACAAATCCAGCTTCTGCGGCGTCAGCAGCGGCAGATAATCAACGGACTTCTCCCAGTCGCGAAACTTACCGTGCAAATTCTCACGCTGCCATGCGGCAACTTGCGCCGGTAACACTTCCAGCCAACTGGCCAGCGGGCCGGTGGCAATCTGCTGATAAAAACGGCCAAACTCAATCATTTCAACGCCACCAACGAACCAAAATTAAAGCACTGGAACCACAACTCCGCATGTTTGAAACCGGCGGTTTTCAGGCGCGCCTTATGCGCTTCGACGCTATCGGTCAGCATCACGTTCTCCAGCATGCTGCGTTTCTGGCTGATCTCCAGCTCGCTGTAACCGTTAGCGCGTTTGAAATCGTGATGCATGTTAAACAGCAACTCGCCGACATCGGCATCTTCAAAACTGAATTTCTCCGACAACACCAGCGCGCCGCCCGGATTCAATCCGTTAACGATCTTCTTCAGCAGCTCGAGGCGGGCCGGCGGCTCAAGGAATTGCAGGGTAAAGTTCAGCACCACCAACGAGGCGTTCTCAATGTGGATATCCTGAATATCCGCTTCGATCACCTGTACCGGCGTATCCGCGCGGAAAGCATCGATGTGGCGACGGCAACGCTCCACCATCGCTGGCGAATTATCGACGGCAATAATCTGGCAGCCAGGCACATGAATATTGCGGCGCACCGACAATGTGGCGGCACCCAGCGAACAGCCAAGATCGTAAACCTGGCTGTTCGGCTGAACGAAGCGTTCTGCCAGCATGCCAATCATCGAAATGATGTTGGAATAACCCGGCACCGAGCGCTGAATCATATCGGGAAAAACTTCAGCTACGCGCTCGTCAAAGGTCCAGTCGCCCAGCTTATCGATGGGCGCGGAAAATAGCGTATCGCGATCAGACATAATGAAAGGTCCGGAGAGAAAACGGAAAGGGCGCTATTTTGGCAGAAACGCGGCCAGGCTGCACCCTTTGCGTTGCGTCTAAAACAGGCTCGATTGCTGCGGCCAGTCGGGCAGATCGCGTAACGATGGCTCCAGCTGCTGCAACTGTGGCCACAACGCCTGAATCAGCGGAAACACCTCGCCCATATCCGGCGTGTGAATAAACAGCATAGGATCGCTATCCAGCTGCCACGCTTGCAGCTTGCTGTGCCACGGCTGAAACAGCGGCACGCTCTCCGCCACGCTATCGCTGCCAATGAAACGCACCATCGGTTGCGAACCGGTGCGCACCGCATGCGGCGGCACGCGCGGCTTTTTCGATCGCGCATCCACGGCGGCGGCGGTTTGTGAGCTTGAAGCATGCACCGGACGGCTATCTAAAATCACCCGATTAACGCCGCGATCCAGTAAACCGCGATTCAGCGCGCGTTCGGCTTCACCTTTGGCAAAAAACGCCTGATGCCGCACCTCAACGCCATAGCGGAAATTGCGTGGCAAACTGTCGAGAAAGGACCATAAATCAACCAGCTGTGCCGGTGAAAACGCGGCGGGTAGCTGCAGCCAATATTGACCAATGCGTGTGCTCAGCGGATCGAGCAGGCGGAAAAACTCCGTCAGCAACTCATCGCAATCGCGCAGCGCCGCTTTATGGCTGATGCTATCGGGAAACTTAAAGCAGAAACGAAAATCGTCGTGCGTCATATCACGCCAGCGCATCACCACTTCCGGCTTCGGCAGCGCATACAACGTGGTATTGCCTTCCACACAACCAAACAGCTGCGCGTAGTCGGCTAAGGTCTCAATGCCAAACTGTTTCCATTGCGCGTGCTGCCATTGCGGTAATCCTATGCGAAGTGTCAACGCGAACTCCTGAATCCTTTAGGGGCGGGAAAGGGCGGCTTAATGTACCCTGTTTTGATGTCGGCAGGAAAAACAGCGCGATAAAGCATAATGTTTTGTCCGCTTTGATCGGGCTCCACTTATCCTGCCTGGGTTTTTCCATTATAATAGCCGCCTTTTTTGCGACAGCATCTCAGAAGGTTACGCGGCCTGATGTTGTCTGGCAGCAGCGGCGAAGTTAAAAGGATACGTTATGCGTACAGAATATTGCGGACAGCTCAATCTGTCTCACGTGGGTCAGCAAGTCACTCTCTGCGGCTGGGTAAATCGCCGTCGCGATCTGGGTAGCCTGATTTTTATCGATATGCGTGACCGTGAAGGTATCGCACAGGTGTTCTTCGATGCCGATCGTCAGGACGCTTTCCAGCTGGCATCTGAGCTGCGTAACGAATTCTGTATCCAGATCACCGGTACCGTGCGTGCTCGTGACGAAAAGAACAAAAACAGCGACATGGCAACCGGCGAAGTCGAAGTGTTTGCCCATGAGCTGAACATCATCAACCGCGCTGAACCGCTGCCGCTGGACTCTAACCAGGTAAACAGCGAAGAAGCGCGCCTGACCTATCGCTATCTGGACCTGCGTCGTCCGGAAATGGCGCAGCGTTTGAAAACCCGCGCTAAAATTACCAGCTTCGTACGTCGCTTTATGGACGACCAGGGCTTCCTCGACATCGAAACGCCAATGCTGACCAAAGCCACGCCAGAAGGCGCGCGTGACTATCTGGTACCGAGCCGCGTGCATAAAGGTAAATTCTACGCGCTGCCGCAGTCTCCACAGCTGTTCAAACAGCTGCTGATGATG
>NZ_DALYOQ010000034.1:0-43623 GCF_031974595.1 Pantoea sp. CTOTU46764
CCGACCTTGGCAAGGTCGTGCTCTACCAACTGAGCTATTCCCGCATAATCTTCGTATTTTAGTCTGCTACTGCGTTGGCTGCCTTCGCTCACCCAGGTCACTTACTGATGTAAGCTCCCAGGGATTCGTTCAGTTGCCGCCTTGTTGCAAACGAAAATACTCGATTCTGCATCTTCGTATTTTTGTCACAACAATCACGCTAACGACTAAATCCGTGATTTGGATGGTTTACTACAAACTCTGGAGCGGGAAACGAGACTCGAACTCGCGACCCCGACCTTGGCAAGGTCGTGCTCTACCAACTGAGCTATTCCCGCATAATCTTTGCCTGTTTATTTGCTGCTGCGTTGGCTGCCTACACTCGCACAGGTCACTTACTGATGTAAGCTCGCTATGACTCGTTCAGTTGCCGCCTTGCATCAAACAAACATGCTCGATTCTGAACTTCGTTTTACTTCTCCGTTCCGAATTCCGAATCAAATTCTTCACCGGTACGGGGTGCGCATTATACGAGAAATCCTTTCAGTCGCAAGAGTCTAAAAGCAAAATTTTGCGCTTTCCGCGCGTTCGCTGCTTTTATCGACAACCTGATGATTTCCTGCGCACCCACTGGCGATTAAAGCTGCAGGAAGTGTTCGCGATAGTACGCCAGCTCGGCGACGGACTCGCGAATGTCATCCAGTGCCTGATGGCTACCGGACTTTTTGAAGCCTGGCAAAATATCGGGTTTCCAGCGACGCGCCAGCTCTTTCAGCGTGCTGACGTCAAGATAGCGATAGTGGAAATAGGCTTCCAATTCAGGCATGTACTTAAACAGGAAGCGACGATCCTGACCAATACTGTTGCCGCAAATCGGCGAGGTATTCGCCGGCACCCACTGCTTCAGGAACTCGATGGTGGCCAATTCTGCTGCACGGTCGTCATGCTCGCTGGCTTTAACACGCGCCACCAATCCGCTATTGGTGTGCGTGCGCACGTTCCAGTCATCCATCAACGCCAGCTGCTCGTCAGATTGATGCACCGCGAACACCGGACCTTCTGCCAGGATGTTCAGGTTGGCATCGGTCACGATGGTGGCGATCTCAATAATGCGATCGCGCTCCGGATCTAATCCGGTCATTTCGAGGTCGATCCAAATCAGGTTGTTTTCATTTCCAGCTGTCATGCGTTTCCCGCTTGTTGCCAAAGTCGTCATTAAACTCGTTTCAGGTGTATCATAGACGTTTTGCCCAGCAGGGCGAAGCCTGGCGAAAGCCGTGAGAGGATGCGTGAGTAAAAACAAACTGTCGAAAGGTCAACAACGTCGCGTAAGCGCCAACCATCAGCGTCGTCTGCAGCAACGGAGCGATAAGCCGGAGCCGGATGATAGCCTGTTTGGGGAAGCGGCTGATGGCGTGGTGATCAGCCGTTTCGGCATGCACGCAGACGTGGAAGATAGCGAAGGCGTTGTGCATCGCTGTAACATCCGCCGCACCATTCGCTCGCTGGTCACCGGCGATCGCGTTTTGTGGCGCGTCGCGATTGGCGGCGGTAAAGGGATCGTCGAAGCGGTACATGACCGCAAAACGGTACTAACGCGCCCAGACTTCTATGACGGCGTGAAACCGATTGCCGCCAACATCGATCAGATCATTATTGTTTCGGCGATCCTGCCGGAACTGTCGCTCAACATTATCGATCGCTATCTGGTCGCCAGCGAAACGCTCGGCGTGGAACCGCTACTGGTGCTCAACAAAACCGATCTTTTGGATACCGAAGGCCGCGCGTTTGTTGATGAGCAGATGGAGATCTATCGCAATATTGGTTATCGCGTATTGATGGTTTCCAGCCACGCCAAAGATGGTTTGGTTGAACTGGAAAGTGCCTTAACCGGCCGCGTCAGCATCTTTGCCGGTCAATCGGGCGTAGGCAAATCGAGCCTGTTGAATAACCTGCTTGGCCTGGATGTGGCGGCGGAAATTCTGACTAACGATGTGTCGAACGTCTCCGGTTTGGGTCAGCACACCACCACCGCCTCGCGCCTTTATCACTTTCCGGCGGGCGGCGATGTGATCGATTCACCTGGCGTGCGAGAGTTTGGTTTATGGCATCTTGAGCCGGAACAAGTGACGCGCGGATTTGTCGAATTCCGTGAATTCCTGGGCAGTTGCCGTTTCCGCGACTGTAAGCACGATACCGATCCGGGCTGCGCCATCCGCGAAGCGGTAGAAGAAGGCAAGATCGACATCTCGCGCTTCGATAACTACCACCGAATTCTGGAAAGTATGGCGCAGGTAAAGACGCGTAAAAACTTTTCCTCCGACGCGGATTAAGCAGTACAACGGCACATTCGCCAACGCGCTGGGGCGCTGCTACAATCCGCCCCCCTTTTTGTTAACGATACGTAATTAAGCCAGGAGGCAACGGTGTTTGATCGTTTTAAACTCGGCCTGAATCATATTTTGCCCAAAAAAGGGCTCACCGAACTCGCCGGTTGGGGCGCCAGCCGTCGTGGTGGCTGGCTCACTAAAGCGGTCATCGACATATTTGTCTGGTACTACAAAGTGGATATGGCAGAAGCCAGCAAGCCACATACCGGCAGCTACCGCACCTTCAATGATTTCTTCGTGCGTCCGTTAAAAGAGGGCGCGCGTCCTGTCGATCCTGACGCCTCTTTACTGGCGCTGCCCGCCGATGGCGCGATCAGCCAGCTGGGCCGCATTGCCGGCGATCAGATCTTCCAGGCTAAAGGCCACACTTACAGCCTGCAGGCGCTGCTGGCCGGTAACGACGATCTGGCGGATCAGTTCCATGACGGCGAGTTCGTTACCACTTACCTCGCCCCGCGCGATTATCACCGCGTACACATGCCGTGTAATGGTGTCCTGCGCGAAATGATCTATGTGCCTGGCGATCTCTACTCGGTCAATCCGCTGACCGCGCGTAACATCCCAAATCTGTTTGCGCGCAACGAGCGCGTGATCTGCGTATTCGATACCGATCATGGCCCGATGGTGCAGATCCTTGTCGGTGCCACCATTGTCGGCAGCATCGAAACTGTGTGGGCGGGCACCATCACGCCACCGCGCGAAGGTGTAATCAAACGCTGGCGCTATCCGTCTGCCGATCATGACGGTGCGGTGGTGCTGCTGAAAGGCCAGGAAATGGGTCGCTTCAAGTTGGGTTCAACGGTGATCAACCTGTTCGCGCCGAATCGCGTGAAGCTGGCGGAAAGCCTTGAAGCCGAAAGCAAAACCCGTCTCGGTCAGCCGCTGGCCATCGCCCTGCCTCAGCCTGGCGACAGCGTCTCACTTAGCAAATAACCCGGAACCTCTCCCGTGCGTGTTCTCCTCTCCCTGCTGCTGAGCCTTGTGCTCAGCAGTTCTGCATTTGCAGCCACCGTTCCGCAATCCAGCCAGCTTAAGCAGGAACTGGATGCGGCTAAATCCGCAAAAAGCTCCCCCGCGCAAACCGAACAGGTACAGGCGCTGGAAGCGGCGATCAACTTCCTCAACGAGCGCGATGAGTCGCTGGCACGCGCGAAGCAGTATCAGCAGGTGATTGATGATTTCCCGCGCCTGGCGCGTGAATTACGTCAGCAGATCGCCACGCTGACGGACAGCAGCAAGGCGGTGCGCAGTAATATGAGCAGCGCCGAGCTGGATCAGGAGCTGTTGCAGGTCAGCAGCCAGCTGCTGGAGGAAGGCCGTCAGGCACAGCAGGAGCAGGATCGCGCGCGCGAAATTAGCGATTCACTGTCGCAGCTGCCACAGCAACAAACCGACGCACGCCGGGCGATGACCGAAAGCGATCGCCGCGCGCAGAGTTCCTCGACAGCCACCACGCCGCTGGCGCAGGCACAGGTATACGCACGTCAGGCGGAAAATGCTGCCAACAAAGCGCGCGTGGACGAGTTAGAGCTGGCACAGCTATCAGCGAATAACCGTCAGGAACTGGCACGTATGCGCGCCGAAGTACATCAGCGCAAAGCCACCCAGCTGGATAACTATCTGCAGGCGCTGCGCAATCAACTCAACAACCAGCGCCAACGTGAAGCTGAACTGGCGCTGGAGCGTACCGAGCAGCTGGCCGAAAACAGCGGCGATCTGCCGAGCTCGATCAGCGATCAGTTCCGCGTTAACCGCGAACTCTCCGCTGACCTCAACCAACAAGCGCAGCGCATGGATTTAGTTGCCTCGCAGCAGCGTCTCGCCACCAATCAGACTTTGCAGGTGCGTCAGGCGCTGAGCACGCTGCGTGAGCAGTCGCAATGGCTGGGCGCGTCCAATCTGTTGGGTGAAGCCCTGCGCGCGCAGGTCGCGCGTCTGCCCGAGATGCCGAAATCTCAGCAGATCGACAGCGAAATGGGCCAGCTGCGCGTGCAGCGTCTGCATTATGAAGATCTGCTCGAGCGCCAGCAGGATCTGCGTAAAGCCAAGCAGGATGATGGCACGCCGTTCAGCAGCGATCAGGTGCGCATCCTCGAAGCGCAACTCAAAACCCAGCGCGAACTGCTGAATTCATTGATTTCCGGTTGCGATACGCTGATTCTGGAAATCACCAAGCTCAAAGTTTCCAATACGCAGCTGCAGGATGCCTTAGCCGAAGTTAAAGATGCGACGCATCGCTATCTGTTCTGGACCGCCGACGTCAACACCATCGGCCTGAATTTCCCGGTCGAGATGGCGCAGGACCTTAAGCGTCTGCTGTCGCTGGATACGGCGGGTCAGCTCGGTAAAGCGCTGGCGATGATGTTTACCAATCGCGAAACCGTGTTGCCGATTATTGGTGCGGTACTGCTGGTAGGCTTCAGCATCAGTTCGCGTCGTCATTACAACGCCTTTATGGAGCGCTCCGCCAGCCGCGTCGGCAAAGTCACGCAGGACCGCTTTAGCCTGACGCTGCGCACGGTATTTTGGTCGATTCTGGTGGCGGTGCCGCTGCCGGTGCTGTGGGCCGCGCTCGGTTACGGTTTACAGCATGCCTGGCCTTATCCGTTCGCCGTGGCGATTGGCGATGGCATCACCGCCACGCTGCCGCTGCTGTGGGCCTTTATGATCAGCGCCGCCTTTGCGCGCCCCGATGGCTTGTTTGTGGTGCACTTCCGCTGGCCGCAAGCGCGCGTGGCGCGTGCGATGCGCTATTACTCGCTGTCGGTTGGGCTGATTGTGCCGCTGATCATGCTGCTGATCGCCTTTGCAAACCTCGACGATCCGCAATTCTCCGGCACGCTGGGTCGCGTATGCTTCATCCTGATTTGTGGCGCGCTGAGCATCGTTACCGTTAGCCTGAAACGCGCCGGTATTCCGCTCTATCTGGATAAAGAGGGCAACGGCGATAACTTTGTAAACCGCATTTTGTGGAACCTGATGATCGCCCTGCCGCTGGTTGCTGCCCTCGCCTCCTGCATCGGTTATCTCGCCACCGCGCAGGCGTTGCTGGCGCGTCTGGAAACCTCGGTGGGTATCTGGTTCTTCCTGTTGGTGGTGTATCACATTATCCGCCGCTGGATGCTGATTCAGCGCCGCCGCATCGCCTTTGACCGTGCACGTCAGCGTCGTGCCGATATGCTGGCCAACCGCGCGCGCAGTGAAGAAGAGAAAGAGCAATCGATGCCGGCGAATGCCGACACCATCGAAATCGATGAGCCAAGCATTGATCTCGATGAGATCAGCGCGCAGTCGCTGCGTCTGGTACGTTCAATCCTGACGCTGATCGCGCTGGTTTCGGTGATTGTGCTGTGGTCAGAAATTCACTCGGCGTTTAGTTTCCTCGATAACATTCCGCTGTGGAATGCCAGCACCACCATTCAGGGCGTTGATAGCGTGCAGGCGATTACGCTGGGTGCGGTGCTGATTGCGATTCTGGTGCTGATTATCACCACGCAGCTGGTGCGCAATATGCCCGCGCTGCTGGAGCTGGCGCTGTTACAGCATCTCAGCCTGGCACCGGGCACCGGCTACGCCATTGCCACCTTGACCAAGTATGCGTTGATGCTGATTGGCGGCTTGATTGGCTTCTCGATGATGGGCATTGAGTGGTCGAAGCTGCAGTGGCTGGTTGCTGCGTTAGGTCTGGGTTTGGGCTTCGGGATGCAGGAGATTTTCGCCAACTTTATCTCTGGCCTGATTATCCTGTTTGAGAAACCGATCCGTATCGGCGATACCGTAACCATTCGCGATTTGACCGGTAGCATCACCCGTATCAACACGCGCGCCACCACCATCACTGATTGGGATCGCAAAGAGATCATCGTGCCGAACAAAGCCTTCATTACGGAGCAGTTCGTAAACTGGTCGCTATCGGATTCGGTGACGCGTGTAGTGCTGACGATTCCGGCGCCAGCCAGAGTCAACAGTGATGAAGTGACCAACATTCTTAAACAGGCGGCCGATCGCTGCACCTACGTGCTGGATATGCCGGCGCCGGATGTGTTCCTTGTCGATTTGCAGCAAGGTATTCAGCTGTTTGAACTGCGCGTGCATGCGGCGGAGATGGGACATCGCATGCCGCTGCGCCATGAACTGCATCAGCTGATTCTGCGCGGCTTTGAGGAGCACGGCATTGAGATGCCATTCCCGCCGTTCCAGGTACGCATGGAGACGCTAGGAAAACAAAATCCCGCCAGCAACGGCGCGCCCGCCAATAAGACCTTCAAATCTGGCGGCTTATAAAAACAAAACGCCCGGCAATTGCCGGGCGTTTTTTATTGCTGCTCAGAGCCGATCACTTCACAAACTCTTCGCCCTGCGCGATATCTTTCTTCAGCGTTTCCAACATGCCGTTCAGCGCCTGCTGTTCAAAGGCACTCAGCGTACCCAGCGGACGGCGCTCAACAATACCGTTTTTGCCCAGCAGCAGCGGCTGCGAGAAGAAGCGGGCATATTCGCCATCGCCTTCCACATATGCGCACTCCACGACGTTGGCTTCACCTTGCAGGGCGCGAATCAATGACAGGCCAAAACGGGCCGCCGCTTGTCCCATCGACAGCGTTGCCGATCCGCCACCGGCTTTGGCTTCCACCACTTCGGTGCCCGCGTTCTGAATACGTTTGGTGAGATCCGCCACTTCCTGCTCGCTGAAGCTCACGCCTTTTACCTGCGACAGCAGCGGCAGAATGGTTACGCCTGAATGCCCGCCAACCACCGGCACTTCAATCTCGTTAGGCTGCTTGCCTTTCAGCGCCGCGACAAAGGTATTAGCGCGGATGATATCGAGGGTGGAAACACCAAACAGGCGATTCTTGTCATACACGCCAGCTTTCTTCAGCACTTCGGCCGCAATCGCCACGGTGGTGTTGACTGGATTGGTGATCACGCCAATCAGCGCTTTCGGCGCCGTGCTGGCAACCTGTTCAATCAGGTTACGCACGATACCGGCGTTAACGTTAAACAGGTCGGCGCGATCCATGCCCGGCTTACGTGCCACACCTGCAGAGATCAGCACCACATCGGCACCATGCAGCGCAGGCGTCGCATCTTCACCGCTAAACCCTTCCACGGTGACTGCCGTTGGGATGTGACTGAGATCGACCGCCACACCCGGCGTTACCGGGGCGATATCGTAAAGTGAGAGAGCTGAGCCTGCGGGTAATTGCGTTTTGAGCAGCAGTGCGAGCGCCTGGCCTATGCCGCCAGCGGCACCGAGAACGGCAACTTTCATCCTGAACTCCTTATTAAGGTGGGGCAGAGATATGCCGAAAATCCATCAGGTTACGAGTTTAATCAACTTCTCAGGCGATAGCGACTAAACCTGTCGCGCACTTAACACTACGCCGCAATCGGCTCCCGAGACATCTCCACTTCAGAAGTCGCCTGAATGATTCATTCGCAGCCAGAAGACAATGGACGGCAATGATCATCGATATTGTTGTTACCACCTCAATAATATAACAACTTTGCAACCTTCGCTTTGCGCGCCCACCCGCGATTTTGGTGCGACATCATATTCTGTTATTATGCCCGCCCCGCAGGTCATTACCGCGATTCTCTCATCAGACTTATTGCATAAAAATTCATCTAAATGCATAATAATTTATCTGCCGTGGGCCTGTTGCCCTCTGCAACCCTCTTTTAATTGGTAGCTTATGCGAAACCCATCGAAACAAGACGACTTGATTAAGGCGTTTAAAGCCTTATTGAAGGAAGAGAAATTCAGCTCCCAGGGCGAAATCGTGCAGGCGCTGCAGGAAGACGGCTTCGAGAATATCAATCAGTCCAAAGTTTCTCGCATGCTGACCAAGTTCGGCGCGGTGCGTACGCGTAACGCCAAGATGGAAATGGTTTACTGCCTGCCAGCTGAACTCGGCGTACCCACCACCACCAGCCCGCTGAAGAATCTGGTGCTGGATATCGATTACAACGATGCGTTAGTGGTGATTCACACCAGCCCGGGCGCTGCGCAGCTGATTGCGCGTCTGCTGGATTCGCTGGGTAAAGCGGAAGGGATTCTCGGCACCATCGCCGGTGATGACACCATCTTTATTACCCCTGCGCGCACCTTCTCAGTCAAACAGCTGTACGACGCGATTCTGGTTTTATTCGAACAAGAGCTATAAAACCCTGCTGCATACCGGCAGATCCTCTGCCGGTTATCTTGCCCTTCCCGCTTCATCCGTAACCAACCTGTTACAAACCCCTTGGTAAATAATAAGTTATCCATATGCTTAGCGGTTCTTTTCAGGCTAACAGATTGGTACGACCTTTGCGCCTGCTTAACCTTATGCGCTATTTTACACTGCTTTACACATCGTGCTCAGTGCTATTCCCTTCCCTCTGCGTATCAGCCAGCGAGATCAACCATGATCTTTCGCACTAAAAGATAATTTGATGTAGATCATTGTTTTTACGGCTAAATAACCATCAATGGTTAAGATCCAGGCGTTTTTTATAACTTCAGGTTCTAAAAAAGTGCCATAAGGATAAAGAATTACAACCAAACATTATTAGCTCGGTATTAATTTCCTGGGTGATTAGATCTATACTTGTTTTCGTGATGCAAATCACACGAAAGAAAAAGATAAAAATAGACGACGAGGAAAAATATCATGAACGTTAAAACTACTATCGCGACTTTGAGTGTTCTCTCTGCCCTGTCATTTGGTGCTTTTGCAGCAGATTCTATTAACGCCGAACAGGCAGCGAATCTGCAACCCGCAGGCACCATTAGCGTCAGCGGCGTGGGCGGTTCTCCAATGGATATCCGTCAGCAGTTAAACGATAAAGCCGATCAGCAAGGTGCGAAAGCTTACCGCGTGATCGAAGCGAATACCGGTGACAGCTACCACGCAACCGCTGAGCTGTATAAATAAGTTACTGACTTAAGACGCAATGTGAACGGCGACCCGTTTGAGACGCTTTTGCCTCTCAGGTTGCCGACCCAATTTCAGGAGAGTGAATCATGAAAACCAAATTAGCTATCGCAGTACTGGGCCTGGCTTCAGTTCTTTCTTTTGGTGCCAGCGCCGCAAGCCTGGTTTCAAACCAACAAGCTGAACAGCTGCAATCCTTGAACCAAACCATCAGCGTGAGCGGTGTTGACGGCGACCAGACTAACGTTCGTCAGGAACTGTCACAGAAAGCTGATGCGCAGGGTGCCAGCCACTACCGCATCATTGAAAGCAATCGTGGTGATACCTTCCACGTCACTGCTGAACTCTACAAATAATCACTAATTGAACGTCCGGCGCCTTGAAGGCGCCAGGCAATAGATCGACGACCCGCCTCCCCCTTTTCTGCCGCAGGTTGTTGATTAAACGAGGAGAAAATTATGAAAATCAAAACAACCATCGCAACTGCAACCCTGCTGTCCCTGTTCGCCTTTGGTGCTTCTGCAGCACAGTTGGTGACTGAACAACAGGCGCAGAATCTGCAACCTACCGGCAGCACTATTTCAATCAGCGGAACCGGCGGTTCGCCAATGGATTTTCGTGCCGAGCTTTCTCAGAAAGCGGATGAGCAAGGTGCCAGCGCTTACAAAGTGATTGAAGCGAAAACCGGCGACAGCTATCACGTGACAGCTGAGCTGTATAAGTAATTCCTCGTCAATTAAGACGAACCCTTTGGCCCCGCTCGCCGGGGCCCTTTTTACTTTATATTGAAGCGGAGCTGGCCTTCCAGCTCCTCTTCTGCTTCATCAAATAGCAGGATCAATGCGCCATACCGGCGTTTCTGCCCTTTCCCCAGATTTACAAACTCAATCTCCAGCGGCAACGGCAGTTGCTCACCCACAATCGCATCCCAAAGATCGTCAAGATCGTTGATGGCGAGATCGGCTAGCGCAAAACGATCGCTAAACTGTCGATAAAAATGGGCTTGATCGACAATCTCGTCGAAATCGAAACGCTCGGTTCTCATCATGACGCCCTCTTAGTTGTCGCGGCTAGCTGAGTCCGCCGAGGTGCAACGCTTTGACTTCCAGATACTCTTCCATCCCCAATACCGAGCCTTCGCGTCCCAGCCCGGATTCTTTCACGCCGCCAAACGGTGCCAGCTCGGTTGATACCGCGCATTCATTAATACCGATCATGCCCGCTTCCAGCGCCGCTGAGACGCGGAACACCCGCTGCAAATTCTGCGTATAGAAGTAAGCCGCCAGGCCATATTCGGTATTATTTGCGCGCTGAATCACCTCGGCTTCATCGTCAAAGCGGAAACAGGCCGCAACCGGACCAAACGTCTCTTCCTGCGCCAGCTTCATCTCTTCATGCGCTTCAGCGATGACCGTCGGTTGCCAGAAATTGCCGCCAAGAGGGTGACGTTCGCCGCCGACCAGCAATTTGCCGCCTTTGCTTAACGCATCTTTGACGTGCTCTTCCACTTTCTCCAGCGCAGACTGCTCAATCAGCGGGCCAACAATCACGCCTTCTTCCACGCCATTACCGACTTTGAGTTTGCCCACCGCATCGGCCAGCTGATTGACGAAGCGATCGTACACCGCGTTATGCACATAGAAGCGGTTGACGCTGACGCACACCTGTCCGGCGTTGCGGAATTTGTTGGCAATCGCGCCCTGCACCGCCGCATCAATATCGGCATCATCAAACACGATATAAGGCGCGTTGCCGCCTAACTCCATCGAGACTTTTTTCATGGTTTCGGCGGCATTACGCATCAGCGTTTTGCCCACCGCGGTGGAACCGGTAAAGGAGATTTTGCGTACTGCTTTGCTGGCCATGATCGCGTCGCTGATGGCATGCGTGTCGCCCGCCACCGCATTGAGCACGCCATCAGGGACGCCGGCTTTCTGCGCCAGCGCCAGCAGCGCGAAGGCACTCAGCGGCGTGTTATTCGCGGGTTTAATAATGCCGGTACAGCCCGCAGCCAACGCGGGACCGAGTTTGCGCGTCAGCATCGCCATCGGGAAATTCCACGGCGTGATCGCTGCGACTACACCAATTGGTTCACGCGTCGCCAGAATGCGCGAGCCCGGTTTAGCTGGCGGGATGATTTCACCGTTGGCGCGTTTCGCCTGCTCGGCAAACCACTGAATAAAGCTGGCGGCGTATTCCACTTCACCTTCGGCTTCTTTGAGCGGTTTACCCTGCTCGGCCGTCATCAACTGACCGAGCCAGCTTTTGTTCTCGATGATCAGCTGATACCAGCGATTGAGGATGTCGGCACGCGCCTTGGCGGTTTTGTCGCGCCAGGCGGGAAATGCACGCTGCGCGGCGGCAATCGCCTGTTCGGTTTCGTGCTGGCCGGCTTTCGCTACGTTGGCGATGACTTCGCCGGTAGCGGGATTGGTCACCTCAAAGGTCGCGCTGGCGTTATGCCACTGACCATCAGCGAAATAGCCGGTCTTGAATAAGTCGTGTTGTTGCAGGGAAGTGGACATCGGTTTTCTCCTGTCAGTTTGCGTCCTGTCAGGAAAGTATAGATGCCAATATCAGAGGTTTTTGTGTCAGCGTGGGATCTAAAAGGCCGCTGCAGGTTGCAGCGGCCAGTTTCAGATTTGTATTAAGGTGTTCTGATACTTATCCAGCATCAGCGCCAAACGTTTCACCGGTTCGGTGACGTTATCAGGTGCCGAATAATGCTGCAGCTTCTCCTGATACACCTCCAGCTCCTGCAACAGCCGCTCGAAGTAATAGCGGCGCTTGTCATCGCTGGTCGCCGAAATAATGCGATCGGCGGTGGAGCGCAGCTGGCGGTGATAAGCCGAGAGATCGGCATTCACCGGCACTTCGGCATTACGCAGGCGTTGATGGCCGATAATCAGCGTCAGCGCGATACGATACTTATCGATATCGCCGGGGAACAGATTAAGCAGCAAGAACAGTTGCTGATACAGCGCCGGCAAGTGGTTCTCACGACGACGCGCCTGATTGGTGGTGAGCGCGGCTACTGCTGCATACATAAAGCGGTTTAGCAGCTTACGTCCGGTACGATCGCGTGATTTATCACGAATCAGCAGAATCACCATCATCGCCACAAAGCAGCCAATCACCTGGCCCAACACGTTATCAAGGAACACGTTGAACTCGAACTTCATCGGGTTATCCAGTACCAGCACGTTGATGGTACCAATCAGCGCGCCCAGCGTACCTAACTGGCGGCGCTGCACGAAGATGCCGCCGATAAAGCCCAGCGCGCCAATGGCGATACACAACAGCAACGCACTTTGCTGGGTCGCGGGTAGAATAAAGATGAAGTAAAGCGCGCCGAGCGGCACCGCAACCGTCATGCCGTAAAGGAAGTCTTTCGCCATCATCAACGGATTCGGCATACGCATCGCCAGCGCGGTAATCACCGCCAGCATCACCATGCAGCCGCTGCCCGATGTCCAGCCGGTATATAACCAGAACAGCGAACCCAGCGCGGTAGCGACAAAGGTACGCACACCATTGATCATTGCGTGATGGGTTTCAGCGGATCGCGCCTGAACCACCACTTCGCGCTGCAGAATGCTCTCTTCCAGCGTGGTGATGCGGCTGTTGCTTTTGATGCCGTTGATCAGCAGCAGATATTCGGTGGCTGCGCCGACCCAACTCGCCAGCGTCACCGGCACGGTTTTGCTGCTTACGCCAATCAAGCGACGCATCACCTTCATGCGTTTATGCACATCGTTGACGTCGTTGACCTCTTTTTCGATCAGCAAACGATAGTGCGGTGGAATGTATTCCGGGCGCGAGTTTTGAATCAGGAAGGTTTCGGCGGCTTGGGTAATCAGCGTCAGCGATAAGGTGTTAAGCATTTGCAGGCGGCGGCTGGAGTTTTTCCAGCGTGACGATTCCATCATCAGTTGGCCGCGCATGCCGTTGAGCGCCGTGGTGCGACGCACTAACGCGCTCCAGGCTTTATCCACTTCGTCTTTATCTTCATGCGCTACGCACAGCTGTAGCAGTTTGTAGTGCGCCACCAGCAGCGCATCCACTTCCTGCTCAATCACTTTTTTGATTGAACGCGGCGAGAACAGCATGTCGGCGAGAATCGCACACAGAATACCGATGACGATTTCACTGCAGCGCTCAACCGCAAACTGCGGAGCCAGCGTTAAGCCACCGCTGGCATCCGCCGTGACCACGATGATCAGCGCGGTGTAACCGGCAAGGCCGAGCGCATAGGAGTTTTCGACTTTGATCAGCGAAGAGAGCCACACGCACATGCCAGCCCACATACAGCACAGCAGCAGCATCACCACCGGCGCACGCACCGTGGCAATCATGATGGTGAGCGCGGCGATACAGCCAATGAAGGTTCCGATGATGCGCAGAATGCCGCGATAGCGCAGTGCGCCAGAATAGGGATCGCCCCCCGCAGCAAAGGCGGTACCACCGGCCACGATGCCGGCGGTCATCACCGCCCAACGCGGCGTTTCCAGATTGAAGTGAAAGCCAATCATCAACGCTGCAACCAGCGCGAAGGTGAGCTTCACCGGGAAACGCAAAAACTCAATCATATCGCCCTCGCTTAACCAAACTCACGCAGGCGATTGAACAACTGCGCCAGCGGCGAGACTTTGGTTTCGCGATCCTGCGCACCGGTAATCACCACCGTTGCGGTGGTACCGGCCGGGAAGCGGTTGCCCGGTTGCTCATCAAGACGAATACGCACCGGCACACGCTGCGCCAGACGCACCCACTCAAGATTCGAGTCGATGGTCGCCATGCCTTTGCTGTCGCTGCTGCTGCTGCTGTTGGTTACGCCTGCCGCGATGCTGTCGACGGTGCCGCGCAGCACTGCGTTGCTTCCCAACGGCGTGATTTGCGCGCGGAAGCCAGGACGCACGCCATCCAGCTTGGTCTCTTCCATGTAGGCCAGCACATAGAAGGAGTGCTGCTGTACCAGCGCCACGGCGACTGAACCGCGCGTAATAAATTCGCCCTGATAAACATTAAGGTTGGTGACCCAGCCGTCAGATGGCGCTTTGATGGTGGTGCGATCGAGATCGATCACCGCCAGATCGCGCGTGGCAACAGACTTCGCCAACTGATGCTCGCTGGTTTGCAGATCGTTGTTGGATTGCTCAATCGCTTCACGCGACATCGCGCTGGTCCCCAACTGATTGCGACGCGTGGCTTCACGGCGTTTTTCACTCACCAACGCCTGGTAATATTCGACATCCGCCTGGGCTTCATCCAGCGCTTTTTGGTAGCGCGGACGGTCAACCACAAACAGCGTGTCGCCTTTTTTCACCAGTTGGTTGTCGTGCACCGGCACGTCAGTGATGATGCCGGTGACGTCAGGCGAGATCGCCACCACATCGGCAGAGAATTTGGCATCACGCGTCCACGGTGATTCGGTGTAGAACACCCACGCGCGGAAGATGATCACGATGGCGATGACAACCAGCAGGAGTGTAATCGCGTATCGCGCGATTTTTCTTATTAGCGCTTTCACTTAAAGAACCTCAGACGAATAAACGGGATACAAGGTAAAACACACAGCAATACAGCGCGGTGTTAAACAGTGCGGGATGCCAAACCAGATCGTAGATCCCGCTGGGCGTCAGCACGCGTTTCACCAGCCAGAACAGCGCCAGTGAAACCAATAGTTCAACGAAGATGGGCGGAAAACTCAGCCCGAATACGACAAATACCGGAAGCACACTCATTTCGGATCCTTAGTTCGACCTTGCCGGATTGCACCGATACCTGCCCACATGCCGTGCGGCACGTTGGGTTTACGATCAGGGGATGACGGATAAACTGATGGCAACATTCAGGCCGCGTTGAGCTAATCATAGCGTATCATCGGGTTAACACAGCCATGTACAGGTGCAGTGAAGAGACCCAGCGACGCGTATAGTAACGCGCTTGACTATACGTTTTCTACATATTGTGAGCTAAATCACTTTTTAGCCAGAGTAAACAATGGATCGACTTAAAAGCATGTCCATTTTCGCCAAAGTGGTTGAATTGGGTTCATTTACCGCCGCAGCGCGCCAGCTACAGCTTAGCGTTTCGTCTATCAGCCAGATTGTTGCCAAACTGGAAGATGAATTACAGGTCAAATTGCTTAATCGCAGCACGCGCAGCATTGGTCTGACCGAAGCAGGAAAGATCTATTTTCAGGGCTGTCGTCGCATGTTAGCGGAGGCATCGCAGGTGCACGAGCAGCTGTATGCCTTCAACAACACGCCGATCGGTATTCTACGCATCGGCTGCTCATCAACGATGGCGCAAAATGTGTTATCGGCGATGACCAGCGAAATGTTACGCGAATATCCGGGTTTGAGCGTCAATCTGGTGACGGGCATTCCTGCACCCGATCTGATCGCCAACGGGTTGGATTTGGTGGTGCGCGTGGGTGCGTTACAGGATTCGAACTTGTTCTCGCGTCGGCTGGGTGCGATGCCGATGGTAGTGTGCGCAGCGAAGAGCTATCTGGCGCAGCACGGCACGCCAGAGAAGCCCGGCGAGATCGATAATTTTTCCTGGCTGGAATACAGCGTGCGACCGGATAACACGTTTGAACTGGTTGCGCCGGAAGGATTGGTGACGCGCCTGACGCCGCAGGGCCGTTTCGTCACCAACGATTCGCAGACGCTGATTCGCTGGCTGAAAGCAGGTTGCGGTATCGCCTACGTGCCGTTGATGTGGGTGATTGATGAGATCAGCGCTGGGGAAATCGATATTCTGTTCCCGCAATATCACTCTGAGCCGCGCCCGGTGTATGCGCTCTATACCGAGAAAGATAAGCTGCCGCTGAAAGTGCAGGTCTGTATTGATTATCTGACCGAGTATTTTAAGCAGGTGGCGCAGCAGTATCAGCAGCATCGGAAGGGTTGATTTGTTTTGTATTTAGAGCGGTAGCTGCAACGTCTGCTGCTGCTGGATAGTGAAAACTGTGAATTGATCTAACACTGCAAATGTTGAAAAGCTGACTGAGCCGCGCTGGGTTGTGGCAATCCGCAGCGCTGAACAGAGTGAGGCGGCCAGGATAAGCTCGCAGGACGCGAGCTTAAGGCGAAGCCGGGGCAGGAAGCCCCGTCTGAGCCGGTCCGTAAGGCTGCCGAACGGCGTGAAGGCACCGTGTAAGCGGCGCGAGGACCGCCACAACCCAGCGTGGTTCTGGCAGCGACGCACCAAGGTCGCCATGAATGGCGACCCTACAAGTTTAGGCGGTGCCGCCTACGGTGATTTTATCCAGCTTCAGCGTTGGCTGGCCCACGCCAACCGGCACGCTTTGTCCCTCTTTACCGCATACGCCGACGCCTTTATCCAGCGCCAGATCGTTGCCAACCATCGAGATCTGCTGCATCGCTTCAATGCCAGAGCCAATCAGCGTGGCACCTTTGACTGGCGTAGTCACTTTGCCTTTCTCGATTAGGTAAGCTTCTGAGGTGGAGAACACAAACTTGCCGGAGGTGATATCAACCTGGCCGCCACCAAAGTTCGGCGCGTAAATGCCGTACTCCACGCTTTCAATGATATCTTGCGGCGTCGATTTACCCGCCAGCATGTAAGTGTTGGTCATACGCGGCATTGGCAGGTGCGCGTAAGATTCACGGCGACCGTTGCCGGTTGGATTGACGCCCATCAGACGCGCATTCAACTTGTCCTGCATATAGCCTTTCAGCACGCCATTTTCAATCAGCATATTGTACTGGCCCGGCACGCCTTCATCATCGACTGCCAGCGAACCGCGCAGACCTTCAATGGTGCCATCGTCAACCACGGTACACAGCTCTGAAGCCACCAGCTGGCCCATTTTGCCGCTGAATACCGATGTCGCACGACGGTTGAAGTCACCTTCCAGACCATGCCCGACCGCTTCATGCAGCAACACGCCCGGCCAGCCTGCGCCCAGCACCACCGGCAACATGCCAGCGGGCGCCGCCACGGCGGAAAGATTGACCAGCGCCATGCGCACCGCTTCACGCGCCCAGGCATCGGCACGCACATCACCGCTCTCGTCGGCGAGGAAGAATTCATAACCGGTACGCGCACCGCCGCCGCTTGAGCCACGTTCGCGTTTACCTTGATCTTCGACCTGCACGCTGATGGACAGACGCACCAGCGGACGAATATCTGCCGCCAGCGTGCCGTCAGTTGCGGCTACCAGCACTTGTTCGTAAACGCCGCTCAGGCTGGCATTCACTTCCTGCACACGTGGATCGGCAGCGCGTGCCACTTTATCGACGCGATGCAGCAGGGCAATTTTGTCTTCACGCGTCAGGCTATCCAGCGGATTGACGGGCGCATACAGCGAACGGTTCAGGACCGCCGACAAGGTGTGCGCTTTGCCGTTGCCTTGCTCACGCACGATGCTGCGCGCCGCTTCAGACGACTGACGCAGTGCATTCAGGGAAATCTGGTCAGCGTAGGCGAAACCGGTTTTCTCGCCGCTGACGGCGCGGACGCCCACGCCCTGATCGATATGGTAAGAACCATCTTTGATAATTTTGTCTTCCAGCACCCAGGATTCGTGGAAACTGGACTGGAAATAGAGATCGGCATAATCCAGACGACGTTCTGAAAGCTGCCCTAACAGGGAGTAAAGGTCCTGCTGATTAATGCTGTTCGCAGTTAGCAACTGCTCACTTACCAGATTCAGAGTCATCGTTTCTCACTCATTATGTGCTCGGATAGTCATAGCCTGCGGCAATTACCCGACGGCGTCAAATTCACTTCTTATCGTCTACGCGCGGTTTGCGCAGTACTTCATTGATTTCCGGCTTATCCAGCGGTCCGCTGATGTGATAACGCAGCAGCGAAATCTTATTCCACAGCGGCCCCAGCACTTTACTGGCGGCGAACACCGCTGCGCCGACCACCGGATTGATCACAAAGGCGGTGGCGACGCCGACCGAGGCGGAGATTTCCGGGGCGACCACCGCTTCCATGTCGATCTGACGCTTCACCAAATCGATGTTGCCCTTCATGGCGATATCCGCTTCCAGGCCATCCACCAGCAGGTTATCGGTGCGCATCACGCCGTTTTCAATCCATGCGGTGCCGTTAATCGAATCGAAATAGAAACCATCACTAAAGGTGTCGCTGAAATCGAAGCGCATCTTACGTAGCAAGGCATCGAAGCTAAACAGACGCAGCAACTGTCCCGCGCGACCGGTATTAACATCGGCGATCTGGCCTTTGCCAAAGTGGCTTTTCAGCGTACCGCTCAGCGTCTCTACCGAGGGTTGCCACGGCGCAGAACGCCAGTGCAGATCGTAATCGAGTTTGAACGGTGCGTCGCGCAGCGGCGTGTTCATGCCAAACCAGTTGGCGGCGTCATTGATATTGTCACCGCTCAGGCTGCCCTTCAGCGAAGTGCGCTGATCGCCGGGTTTATTCACCCATTCACCCGCCACGTTGAGCTTCGAGCTGCCAGAATCAATCGAACCGTTAGTAAGTGCTAACGTATCGCCTTGCGGCTGCAGCTTCGCCTGCATGTGACCGAATTTCTGTCCGCGCAACCAGCACTCATCACAGTTAAGCTGCAATGCTGGCCAATTACTGAAGTTGATGTTGCTGCTGTTGCCGCCAAACGGCGATGATTTTCCATCGCTTTTCTCAGTCCATTCAGGATTGTAGTAAAGATAGCTCAGGTTGATCTGCCACGGTGACTGCTGCGCCGTCTGCAAACTGCCGCGTGCTTCACGGCTCTCCAGCTGCAAACGCGTGTTGCCGCCTGCACCCTGCGTGACGGTGGCGTTAACGTCGTGCCACTGCTGACCACCGAGCGTTAGCGCCGGTGTCCGCAGAATAAAATCGCCAGGCAGCAATGCGCCGCCCACTTCAGGCTCGCCCTGCGCACTGCGTGAACTGCCCGCGCCAGCCATCATCCCCATCCAGGCTTCGCCATCCAGCGGCGGGAGATTCAGCTCCATGCCGCGTTTTTCCGGCAGCTTCGGTGTGCTTTTCGCATCGTTAAGCCAGATACCGCGATCAACGCGCAGCTGCGGCTCCAGAATCCAGCGGCTATTGAAACGATGGTGATCGCGTACGCTACCGCTCAAGGTAAAGCCTTTGAGATCGCCCTCCGCATTGATAGTAATCGGCATCGCTTCACCGGCCGCTTTATCCAGCGGTGCTGGTAAGTGACTACTTACTGCTTTGCCCTCGCCTTGCAGTGCAACTTTGTAAGTCGCGCCACCTTTGTGCGGCAACGTGATGTCGACATTGCCCTGCCACGGTAAAGAGCCACCTAACTGACGCGTGATGGCGTCCGGCAGCACCTTGAGTTTACCTGGCTGCCAATCGCCCAACAGCTTGACGTTCACGCCAAAGTCGTTGGGATTCTCTTGCGTGCTAAAACTCACGCCGGTTGGCTGCCCGAACCAATTGGCTTGCAACTCTTCACTCTCCAGATTGCCGTTGTTGTAACGGAAACGGCCGGTGAGATTGTTCAGCGTGGTTTTTAACGGTTTGATATGCAGCGTGTTGTTATTTAGCACCACATTGCCGCTGGCGTGCACCTGCTCGCCATCCAGCGGAATATCGAGATTGAGTTTGCCGCGCACATTGCCGCCAATCTGCAACTCCTGCAACGCCGCGCCGAGTGTTGGTTTCAGTGGCGTTTGCTCGAAATAGTCGGCGATTTTTTTGCCTTCGCCGCTGATATCGCCATCGATAATCAACTTCTCTTTCAGGTAATCCGGGATCACCGCGCTGACGTTGCGCGCATCAACTTCGCCGAGTTTGGTTTGATCGGCTTTCATCCACAAACCGTTGTTGAGGAAGTCGAGGTTAATGTCGAGATTTTCCAGTGCTGGCCAGCCGGGCTGGAACTGGAAGGTGGAGTTACGCAGCGGTACCCAAACTTCAAACATGCCGTCATTGTGCTTAAACGGGAATAGCGCGGGATCGCCAGCAAACAGCAGCGTGGCGTTATCCACTTGCCCGCCTTTAATCGCGTCGCTGAGATAGTGCGTAAGATCGTGGCCCATCAGCTGCTGCGGGAAGTAGCGCCACGCATCGCCGGCATCGGTGACACGAATCCCGGCGAGAATATCAAGGCGCGGCGCGGTCCCCAAATTCTGCTGGTAGCGGAAATCGCCGCGTGCCCACAGCGAGCGCGCCTGCACATCCAGCTGATGTCCATCCAGCGTTAAGCCTTTGGCATCACGCAGCCAGTTAAGCTGGCCAGTGATCTGTTTAATCTGCAGCGGAGCCTGGAACATATCGCCATACGGTACTTCCGCCTGGCCCATCGCCACATCCAGCAAACCGTTGTTTAAGCTGCCGCTGGCGCTGCCGCTGAGATTGCTGATACCCGGCAGCAATTCCCACTGTTGCCAGGCGAGATCGCGCCACTTCGCCTGCAAACGCGTTTGCTCCGGCTGTTGCAGCGGGATATCCAGCGCCAGCGCATCAATGTGGCCGCGCGGTTGCAGCGAACGCCAGTTATCCAGCAAAGTGGGGGAAAGTGGCTTAAACAGCGGCACGATCGGTGCCAGACGTTCTAAGTCGAGTTGGGTGGCACGCACGCGCACTTCCGCCGCGCTGTTGGCGCCGAGCATCTGCTTATCTTCCGGCTTCCACAGCAAAGAAAAATGCCCTGGCGCCCAGGCGATGCCGTCGGTGCTCAGTCGGGTTTGCGGTACTGAAAGGCTCCAGCCATTATGATAGCGCGACAAGTGCGCGGTTAAGCCATCGACCTGTAATTGATGATCGCCCTGCTCGCCGCGCCAGCGCGCGCCGCCTTTGCTCAGCAGCAAATCACCGGCGTAGAGATCGCCATCACGCAAATTTGCCCACGCAGCCAGACTGAAACGTGCGCTTTCAAGGCTGGTATTGTCACGCAGCCACGGGCCAATCCACGGCCGCACATCAACATCATCGGCCTGCATCCAGATGCGGCCATCGCTGAGTAAACCGTTGCTGTCGTTCAGATCAAGCCGCACCTGTACCACGCCATGCTGGCCGGTAAAACTGGAGAGGCTCACTTCGCCTTCCGCGCGATGACGGGTATTTTCGTTCAGCCAGGTAAGGCGTGGAATCGCCAGTTCGGCATGCTGGCCGGACGGCGTCAGAAAACGGATGCTGCTGTCGCGCAGATCGAAGTGATCGAACTGACGCAAAAACAGATCGTTAATTTGCGCCGGTTTGAAGCTGTTCTTCTGTTCATCGCTGGTGAACAGCGGATGGTTGGTTTCGAGATGCAGCTGCCAGAAGGTGAGATCGCGGAATTGCCAGCGCCAGTGCAGCAGCGATTGCCAGACATTGAGCGCCAGATTGACGCGGCCGATGGTGAGTTGACCATCTTCCTGCATCGATATGTTGAGATCGCGCACCTGCAGCGTCGGGCCGAAATTCTCCCATTTCCCTTGCAGTTCGCTGGCATCGACCGTGACGCCGCTGACGCGTGAGATCGTCTGCAGAATATCGCTGCGATAACTGTTGAGGTGCGGCATCACGAGGCGCAACCCGCTGACCAGCAGCGCCACAATTACGATGATTGCGGCGAGCAGCAGTAACAAAATCCTCGGCAACCGCCTCACACACCTCTCCTTGCTGTCCGTTGGCTTGCGGAACTTAACCTCACGATCACATCATGACGACATCAAACTGCTCTTGGGTATAGAGCGGTTCAACATGAACTTTGACCTGCTTACCGACGAAGATTTCCACTTCCGCCAGCGCGTGTGACTCCTCGCCCTTCAGCGCGTCACCCACCGCCGGGGAAACGTACACCAGGAAGCGGTCAGAATCGTAGGCGTGATGCACGCGCACAATTTCACGCATAATTTCATAGCAGACGGTTTCCACCGTTTTCAAGGTGCCGCGCCCTTTGCACACCGGGCAATCGGCGCACAGCACATGTTCAATACTTTCTCGCGTACGCTTGCGCGTCATCTCCACCAAACCCAGCGCCGAGAAACCGTTGATGCCGGTTTTCACCCGATCTTTGCTCAGCGCACTCTCCAGCGAATGCAGCACGCGACGGCGATGTTCGTCGTTACTCATGTCGATGAAATCGATAATGATGATGCCGCCGAGATTACGCAGTCGTAGCTGACGCGCGATAGCTTGCGTCGCTTCAATGTTGGTATTGAAGATGGTTTCGTCAAGATTGCGGTGCCCGACAAACGCGCCGGTATTGATATCCACCGTGGTCATGGCTTCAGTTTGATCGATGATCAGATAACCGCCGGACTTCAGCTCAACCTTGCGCTCCAGCGAACGCTGGATTTCGTTCTCGACATCGAACAGGTCAAAAATCGGCTGTTTGCCGCTGTAAAGCTCCAGCTTGCTGGCCATTTCCGGAATGTATTCGCTGGTGAATTCCACCAGCAAATCGCAGGTCAAACGCGAATCCACGCGGATGCGATCCAGCGCAGCGCCGGCGAAATCACGCAGTACGCGCTGCGCTAACGCCAGCTCACCGTACAGCAGGCAGCGCGTCTGATTACGCTTTTTACGCTCGCTGACTTTGGTCCACAAACGTTTCAGGAAAGCGGCATCCTGCGACAACTCTTCCGAACCAATGCCTTCGGCGGCGGTACGAATAATAAAGCCGCCGAGATCGTCACAGTGCGCCGCAACCACCGTTTTCAGTCGTTCGCGCTCGGCTTCGGTCTCAATACGCTGTGAGACGCCAACGTGTGATGCGCCAGGCATGAACACCAGATAGCGCGAAGGCAAGGTTATATCAGTGGTAAGGCGCGCGCCTTTGGTGCCAAGCGGATCTTTCACCACCTGCACCATCAAATCCTGGCCGGGACGCACCAGTTCGCCGATGTCGCGCACCACAAAATTTTTCTTCTCATCACCCGCCACGCATTCGGTGTGCGGCATGATGTCGGACGCGTGCAGAAAGGCAGCTTTTTCCATGCCGATATCGACAAAGGCCGCCTGCATACCCGGCAAGACGCGACTGACGCGTCCTTTATAGATGTTGCCCACGATGCCGCGTCGTGCTTCGCGCTCAATGTGGATTTCCTGCAGAATGCCGCCATCAATGTAGGCAACACGGGTTTCCGAAGGTGTCACATTTACCAGCAGTTCAGCCGTCATCTTGTCCCCTTAACGCCCGCAGTGACTGAAAATGACTCAGCAGCTCACCGGTCTCAACCAGCGGCAATCCCACCACGGCGTGATAGCTTCCATTAATCTTGCGGACAAAATTGCCGCCAAGGCCCTGAATTCCGTACGCGCCGGCTTTATCCATCGGCTCGCCACTGGCGATATAGTGCGAAATTTCCTCCGCCGTCATCTTGCGGAAGGTCACGTCCGTGGTCACCAGGCAATCCAGTTCACGCTGTTTATCAGCCAGCGCTACGGCGGTCATCACCTGATGAGTTTGTCCCGACAGCTTACTCAGCATCGCGGCGGCGTGCGCGGCATCCTGCGGCTTTTCCAGTACTTCACCGTTCAGTACCACAATGGTATCTGCACCCAACACCGGCAGATCCTGCGGTGCGACCGCGACGCCCGCGCGCGCCTTATCTGACGCCAGACGACGCACGTAAACTTCAGCCGCTTCTTCTGGCTGACGCTGCTCTTCTACGTGGGTAATCAGGCGTTCAAATTGCAGACCAAGCTGCGTTAACAGCTCACGTCGACGCGGTGAACCGGATGCGAGGTACAGGCTAATCATAGTATTCCTTACTGAACAGCGAATTGACGGCGAATCTTTCTCATCAATAAGAATAGCCAGGGCCACAGGACGCCGTCGACCACACTACTCCAGAAGATTTCCGGGCGGAATGAGACGTTGATCACCAGGAATTCTGCCCAGAAAACAATCACATCCACCGCAAGGGACAGCACCATAACCATTAATGCCTGCTGCCACAACGCTAAGTTTCGGAATAACTGAAATTTAAAGGCCACCAGATACGCGATGATGCTGAATGCCAGCGCACGCACGCCCAGCGTTGAGCCTGCCACCAGATCCATGATGCCACCGAGGAAAAAACCGGTACCAACATTCACCCGATGCGGCAGCGCCAGCACCCAGTAAATCAGGATCAGCAACAGCCATGAAGGCCGGAACATGAAGATCTGTTCCGGCCACGGCATGATTTGCAGGATAAGGGCAATCAGAAAGGACAGCCAGATAACCCATCGGCCCTGGCTGCGATATCGACTCAAGGCTGGCCTCCGCGTGTGTTCGCAGAATTCCCTTGCGAACGACTGCTATTAGCGGGTTGCGGTGGCCCCATTTGCTGCGATGACTGCAAAGTATCCGGTGCCGGTGGGCCCATTTCGCCTGCTGGCGGCAGAACCTGCGGCATCATCTGCATCAAACGTTCGTTGGCAACGCGATGCACTTCGTCCGGCGCCATCGGTGCTACGCCGTTACGATCCGCGCCCCACAGCAGCAGCAGATAGCGCAAACGCTGCAAGCCAGCCGCTGGACGCGCCTGAATCACCGTGTAAGCACGCTGTGTATCGACTTTCACCGAGGAGACCACGCCAACCGGATAACCTTCCGGGAAGCGACCGCCCAGGCCAGACGTGACCAGCACATCGCCGACGCGAATGTCGGTGTTGCCCGGCAGATGTTCCAGCTGCAGATCTTCGCTGCAGCCATTACCGGCGGCTATCACGCGAATATCGTTACGCAACACCTGAATCGGCAATGCATGCGATGCATCGCAAATCAGCAATACGCGGCTGGTAACCTGACCTACTGCAACCACCTGACCGACAACCCCTTTATCACTGATCACCGGCTGACCTTCGTAAACACCGTTTACGCTGCCCTTGTCGATAACTACCTGATCGGTGTAAGGATCGGTGCCGGTGGAGATCACCTGCGTCACCATCTTGTGCTCATCCTGGCGCAGCGGCGAGCCAAGCAGTTCACGCAGACGCGCGTTTTCCTGCTTATATTGCCCCAGCATCAGCAAGTCACTGTTTTTCAGGAAGAGCTCACGGCGCAGTGCTTTATTTTCCAGCTCCAATTGCTGACGTGACGCCAGCGTTTCGGAAACGCCATCAAGAAGTTGTCTTGGCCCGTTGGCCAAAAAATAAAATGGACTGACCGACGTGTCCAGGTAGTTGCGGATCTGGGAAAAGGAGCTCACGCGGCTATCAGCGATAATAATCGCGATAGCCACAATGACTGCCAGAAAGAGGCGCAACTGCAGGGAAGGTCCCCTGCTAAAAATCGGCTTCATAAATTCTGCGTGTTCCTCGACATCAGGGAAGAAGCGTTAGCCTTATAGCCAACGCCTCCAGGGCTGGACGCATCTCGCCGTCGTGCGTTGCAGCAGCAGCGTCAGCATAGGCGCTATTCCCTGCGCAATTTGACCAGGGCCTTAGCCGTTGAGGAATTACTCCTCGCTGAACAAATCGCCGCCATGCATGTCGATCATTTCCAATGCTTTACCACCGCCGCGTGCTACGCAGGTCAGCGGATCTTCTGCCACGACCACCGGAATACCGGTCTCTTCCATCAGCAGGCGATCGAGGTTACGCAGCAATGCGCCACCACCGGTCAGCACCATACCGCGCTCGGAGATGTCAGAAGCCAATTCTGGCGGGCACTGTTCCAGTGCAACCATCACCGCGCTCACGATACCGGTCAGCGGTTCCTGCAGCGCTTCAAGAATCTCGTTGGAGTTCAGGGTAAAGCCACGCGGCACACCTTCTGCCAGGTTACGGCCGCGCACTTCAATCTCGTGCACTTCATCGCCCGGATAAGCAGAACCGATACCGTGCTTGATGCGCTCAGCAGTCGCTTCACCGATCAGTGAACCGTAGTTGCGGCGGACATAATTAATAATAGCTTCATCGAAGCGGTCACCACCAATACGCACAGAAGAGGAGTAAACCACGCCGTTCAGCGAGATCACTGCTACTTCAGTGGTACCACCACCGATATCAACCACCATCGAACCGGTTGCTTCAGAAACCGGCAGACCTGCACCAATCGCCGCAGCCATTGGCTCTTCAATCAGGAAGACTTCACGCGCGCCTGCACCCTGTGCAGATTCACGAATGGCACGACGCTCAACTTGGGTCGCACCCACCGGTACGCAGACCAGCACACGTGGGCTTGGACGCATAAAGCTGTTGCTATGCACTTGCTTGATGAAGTGCTGCAGCATTTTTTCGGTGACGAAGAAGTCGGCGATAACGCCATCTTTCATAGGACGAATAGCAGCGATATTGCCCGGCGTACGGCCAAGCATCTGCTTAGCGTCATGACCGACAGCCGCTACGCTCTTTGGGGAGCCGGCACGATCCTGACGAATAGCAACCACAGAAGGCTCGTTCAACACGATGCCTTGTCCTTTCACGTAAATCAGGGTATTCGCGGTACCCAGGTCAATGGACAAGTCATTGGAAAACATGCCACGAAATTTTTTAAACATACTAAGGGATAATCCTGCAAGCTGGGGGCGGAAAATAAAATCCGCCTACTTTACCAACCACGCGAAGCCGCTACAAGGCGCAAAAACGTTCTGCTTCGGTGAAAAAATACGCTGAATACTTTTTTGGCCTGATGGTAGGGTCTTTTGCCGCAGTTAAAAGGCGTTAACACGCCGTTTTAACCTAAATTCTCCCGGCGATAGCGGGCAAATTTCGACATAAAATCTAACATTTCCAGCCTCCAGCATCGCGCGCTCCGGCACAAATAAGCGAGAAAAACAGCCATCAGCCTGCATTTCGCGCGCTGAAGGTTTAAATTCGATAACGTTGTGAGTGTTTCTTTACGTTACTGTTGACCGGCAACGAGGGCGCAAAGAAATCGCCCTGCCCGCCAGAAACCCCCAATCCCGACAGCGTTTGCCACTCCGCGCGTGTACGCACGCCGGCGGCGAAAACCTGTGTCGGTGATGACTTACACACTTCCAGCAAACTCTGCACAAACAGCTGGTTTTCAGTACGCCGTTCAATATTGCGTACCAAACCCGGCGCAAGTTTAATCACTTCTATCGGGAATTGCTTAATATAGGCGCTGCTCACAACCGTCAATCCGGCCTGAACCACCGCAATGCGACAACCAAATGCCGTTAACATATGGAAAACCGGCACTAAACGGCTGATGTGTTGACAAACGTCGGCCTCAGCAAGTTCAAATAAAAAACGTTTTCTTTGCGATTTGCTGCACTGCAGCAGCAGTTTTTGCAGCCAGCGCTGAAAAGGCCGCTGCAACAACGAGTCAATATTCACGGGTAGTGCCAGGGTTTCATCCGGCCACATTTCAGAGAGCGCCGCAATGCGCGCCACCAGTTGGCGATCCCAGCTGTCGGTCATACCCAGCTGCAGCACCAGCGGCATAAACTCCGCCGATACCACTTCTTTGTCGCCATCGAACACGCGCGTCAGCAATTCGCGATGATGGACTTTTCCATCCAGCAGTACCGCCGGTTTCTGGTACAGACGCGGGCCACCACGATTGAGTGTATTCTCCAGCAAGGTCCGCCAGCGCACGCTGCCGCGCCCCATGTCCAGCGTATTGCCTTCGCCAACCGACCAACTATTACCGCCCTGCAATGTCGCACGCCGCGTGGCCATCTCCACATTTTCCATCACCTGCGAAACACTTTGTCCGCTGCGCCACGCGCTGATGCCAATGTGGATCAAATCATCGCGATCGACCATGCGCATCGGCGGCAGTGAATCGACGGCATTGATCAGTTGGTCGGCAATGCTGTTGGCTTCTTTTAGAGTGCGATGCGGCAGCAAGACGGCGAAATCACTGCGGAAGTAACGTGCCAGCAATGCGCCCGGATAGCGCAGCACAAAGGTCGACAGCATATTAATCAGGTCAAACAGATACTCTTCCACCAGCGTTGGGCCGAGGGTTTCGTGCAGGGTATCGAGATCCGGCAGGCGCACCATCATCACCACGCCGTGCGTGCCAACATCTTCCTGATCTTCCAGCAACGTCGCCAACTGGTTATCGAAGAACAAGCGATTGTTGAGACCGGTACGCGGATCCTGCGCCGCAAAGGTGCGAATTAAGGTATCGATGCGTAAACGCTGCTCGCCCGCTTCCTGCAAATCGCCCAGAAGCGTATCGATGGCGCGACTGGCTTTCGGCGGCCATTCCGCCGCATGCTCGTCCGGCGAGCTGCGTTCCCCGGCCAGAATGCGATCGGCGCGCGCTTCTAGCTGTTCCATATTGTGCCAGCGCCGATTGAGCCAGCGGTTAGTCATAACCAGCAGCACACACATGATAGCGACGACAGTAAACAGGACCACCAGCGTATAAGTGCCGGTAAAGGAGCGAAACAGAGTTTTGGCGGGATCGAGCACCACCACGCGCAGTTCAAGGCCCGGTGAATGCGTCAGGGGCAAATCGAACTGCACAAAGCGATTCGGCTCATCTTCTAACATCGGATTTTCGTGGCGGGCTAAACTGAACACTAAGGTATCGCCATTCAGCAGCTGCATCTGTTCGGCATTGACCACCGGCATCATGCGCGTTAGCCACTGCGTGATCTCTTGCGGCGATTGTGAAGCCAGGGCTTTATCCACTTCAGTCGCCAGCGTTTGCATACGCGTTTCCACACGCTGTTGCGACAGCCAGATAAAACTAAAAGCGCAGCCCACCAGCATCAATATCATCGCCAGTAAGCTTAATAAGGTAATAAACGCAGAAAATTTAGTTGTTAATCGCATCCCTGTGCCTGCATTACTGCGGTTATGAACGGTGTTAATCCGTTGGCGCCACTCCGACCACTGGCGCAAACCTGAGCAAAATAGCACAAATCAAGGTGTGATTCAGCGCCAGACTGGCATCAAAATCGCACATAACACAGCTTGATAAGCGCTACGGCGCGAGTATAGCGTTAAACCGTGATGGCCTGACTTTGCTACGGGCTTTTTCGTCCTATTCTCAAAGAGTGCGTTTTGCCAGGAAATTTCACATTTTTCCCCGCAAGTTCGCGCCTGACGCTGAAGTTGAGCATGCTGGTAATAACTTACTATTCACAGGAGAACGTCATGAAGCTGAAGCACTTGCTCACAGAAGCCGACGTCACGCCAGAAAGCGTCTTTAATATGCGCCGCCGTCAGGTGCTGAAAGCGTTGGGATTAGGCGCAGCAGCAGCCAGCTTGCCAGGCACGGCGCAAGCCGATGTGTTGAGCTGGTTTAAAGGTAATAACCGCCCGCCCGCGCCCGCTGGCAGAGATTTAGATTTCACTAAACCGGCCGAATGGCAGGCCGATTTGCCGCTCACGCCGTTTGATAAGGTGTCGGGTTACAACAACTTCTACGAATTTGGTCTGGATAAAGCCGATCCTGCCGCCAATGCCGGCACGCTGAAAACCAATCCGTGGAAACTGCGCATTGAAGGTGAAGTGGCCAAACCGATCACGCTGGATATGGATGACATCTTCAAGCGTTTCGCCATGGAACAGCGCATCTATCGCATGCGCTGCGTCGAAGCCTGGTCGATGGTGATTCCGTGGGTCGGCTTCGAGCTCAACAAGCTGCTGAAACTGGCTGAACCCACCAGCAATGCACGCTATGTGGCGTTTGAAACGCTTTACGCACCTGACCAAATGCCCGGTCAGAAAGATCGCTTTATCGGCGGCGGGCTGGATTATCCCTATGTAGAAGGCTTGCGTCTTGATGAAGCGATGCATCCACTGACGCTGCTGAGTACCGGCGTATACGGCAAAGCGCTGCCACCGCAAAATGGCGCGCCGATTCGCCTGACGGTGCCGTGGAAATATGGCTTCAAAGGGATTAAATCGATCGTGAAGATCACGCTGACGCACGATCGTCCACCAACCACCTGGAGCCAGATCGCCGCCAATGAGTACGGTTTCTATGCCAATGTGAACCCGCATGTGAATCATCCGCGCTGGTCGCAGGCTACCGAACGCTTTATTGGCGCGGGCGGCATTCTAAAGGTTGATCGCCAACCTACGCTGCTGTTCAACGGCTACGCGAAAGAAGTGGCTTCACTGTATCGCGGGCTGGATTTACGGGAGAACTATTAAGTGCGCCTCACTTTACGCCACATTACTGCGTTAAAAGTTGTGCTGCATCTGGCGGCTTTTCTGCCGTTTGTTTATCTGTTTATGGCGGCGAGTCAGGGCTGGCTGAGCGCCGATCCGGCGAAAGATATCCAGCATTTTACTGGCAGAATGGCGCTAAAGCTGCTGCTTGCCACGCTGCTGGTCAGCCCATTAACGCGCTACCTGAAACAGCCGCTGCTGATTCGGACCCGCCGCCTGCTCGGCGTGTGGTGTTTTGCCTGGGCCACTTTACATCTCACCAGCTACTACTTGCTGGAACTTGGTTACGATCATCTGCGTTTACTCGGCAGCGAGCTGATTTCCCGTCCTTATTTGTTACTGGGGATGATCAGCTGGACGATTCTCTTCGCCCTCGCCATCACTTCATTTCAACGCATGCAGCGCAAACTGGGTCGTCGCTGGCAAACGCTGCACAACGGCGTCTATCTTGTCGCGATCCTCGCACCTATCCACTATCTTTGGTCTGTGAAAGTCGTGTCCCCGCAGCCGGTAATCTACGCCGTGCTGGCCATCGCGCTGTTATCGTGGCGTTACAATAAGTTGCGTAAACTTCTCTCCAGATAATCCCCGCACAGTTGTGTTCCTCCCGCGAGATCTGTTAAAAAGTGTGGCCTTCGGGCCACATTCGATCAACTTCGCAGATAAGACCAGTATTTTGCTGCGAATGTCGACGAAACGGATATAATGCCCGGCTTTATTGCAAACGAAGTCTTCTTTTTCATCCTCAAGGGTGACAAACGCAAGATGGCGCGGTATTTTACGCGATGCCTTACTGATTGCAGGAGATAGCAGCAAGATGGCGCACAAATTTCACATACTGCTTTTGAACGGTCCCAATCTGAATTTACTGGGAACGCGCGAGCCTGATAAGTATGGTCACACCACGCTGGCGCAAATCGTCGGCGATCTGACGCAACAGGCCGATCAGCACCATGTGAAATTGAGTCATTTGCAATCGAACGCAGAGTTTCAGCTGATTGACCGTATTCACGAAGCTCGCGGCAACGTGGATTACATCATCATCAATCCTGCTGCGTTTACGCATACCAGCGTTGCACTGCGTGATGCCCTGTTGGCGGTTAGCATTCCTTTTATTGAGGTGCATCTCTCGAACGTGCATGCACGCGAACCGTTCAGACATCACTCCTATCTTTCCGATGTATCTGCCGGCGTCATCTGTGGACTTGGCGCTGATGGATACTCGTGGGCTTTACAAACGGCAGTAAAACGCCTGTCACATTCCAATTAAACAGAGTACGGAACCACACTCATGGATATTCGTAAAATTAAGAAACTGATCGAACTGGTTGAAGAGTCTGGCATCTCCGAGCTGGAAATCTCCGAGGGCGAAGAGTCCGTTCGTATCAGCCGTTCACCTGCAAATGCCGGCTACCCAATGATGCAGCAGGCTTATGCTGCGCCAATGATGCAGCAGCAGCAGCCTGCGCTGGCGACCGCTGTGGCACCTGCCGCACCGGCTGCTGCAGAAGCTAAACCAGAAATCAGTGGCCATATCGTGCGTTCTCCGATGGTGGGCACCTTCTATCGCACCCCAAGCCCAGACGCGAAAGCCTTCGTTGAAGTTGGCCAGAAAGTGAATGCCGGCGACACCCTGTGCATCGTTGAAGCGATGAAAATGATGAACCAGATCGAAGCCGACAAATCCGGCGTTGTGAAGGCGATTCTGGTCGAAAGCGGCCAACCGGTTGAATTTGACGAGCCGCTGGTCATCATCGAATAACGAGGCGAAGCATGCTGGATAAAATTGTCATTGCTAACCGTGGTGAGATCGCGCTGCGCATTCTGCGTGCCTGCAAAGAGCTGGGCATTAAGACTGTTGCCGTGCACTCCACCGCGGACCGTGACCTGAAGCACGTGCTGCTGGCAGACGAAACCGTCTGCATCGGCCCACCACCTTCGGTCAAAAGCTACCTGAACATCCCGGCACTGATCTCCGCCGCTGAAATTACCGGCGCGGTCGCTATTCACCCGGGTTACGGCTTCCTCTCTGAGAACGCCGATTTCGCCGAGCAGGTTGAGCGCTCAGGCTTTATCTTCATTGGCCCGAAAGCCGACACCATTCGCCTGATGGGCGACAAAGTGTCTGCGATCACCGCAATGAAGAAAGCCGGCGTACCCACCGTGCCAGGTTCTGATGGCTCGCTGACCGACGACATGGAAAAAAACCGTGCCTTCGCTAAGCGCATCGGTTATCCGGTGATCATCAAAGCTTCCGGCGGCGGCGGCGGTCGCGGTATGCGCGTTGTGCGTAGCGACAAGGATCTTGAGCAATCCATCAACATGACGAAAGCGGAAGCCAAAGCGGCTTTCAACAACGACATGGTGTACATGGAGAAGTACCTCGAGAATCCACGTCACATTGAGATTCAGGTGCTGGCCGACGGCCAGGGTAACGCGATCTATCTGGCCGAACGTGACTGCTCAATGCAGCGTCGTCACCAGAAAGTCGTTGAAGAAGCACCAGCGCCAGGCATTACGCCGGAACTGCGTCGCTATATCGGCGAACGCTGCTCTAAAGCCTGTATCGACATCGGCTATCGCGGTGCAGGTACGTTCGAGTTCCTGTATGAAAACGGTGAGTTCTACTTCATTGAGATGAACACCCGTATTCAGGTTGAGCATCCGGTGACAGAAATGATCACCGGTGTCGACCTGATCAAAGAGCAGCTGCGTATTGCTGCTGGTCAGCCGCTGTCGATCAAACAGGAAGACGTGGTGATTCGCGGTCATGCGGTGGAATGCCGTATTAACGCCGAAGATCCGAATACCTTCCTGCCAAGCCCAGGCAAGATCACCCGCTTCCACGCGCCGGGCGGCTTCGGTGTTCGTTGGGAATCGCATATCTATGCCGGTTACAGCGTGCCACCGTACTACGATTCCATGATTGGTAAACTGATTACCTACGGTGAAAACCGTGACGTGGCAATCTCGCGCATGAAGAATGCGCTGGCGGAACTGATCATCGACGGCATCAAGACCAACATTGAGCTGCAGATGAAAATCATGTCCGACGAAAACTTCCAGCAGGGTGGGACTAACATCCACTATCTGGAGAAAAAACTCGGCCTGCAAGAGAAGTAATCGCAGCGCAGAGCAAGACAGAGGCCGGTTAACTCCGGCCTTTTTCATTTTTGTCGCCTTTGAGGTTACATAATGGATTGGCGTTTTTTACAAGCGAACAAAGAGGCGCGCTGGTCGTTTTATTTGACGCTGGCCTACCTTGCCGTTTGGGGACTTTCTGCCTGGCTGGGCGGCAATGAGATCGGCTTCTTTGGCTTACCAAGATGGTTTGAGCTTTCGTGCCTGTTCGCCCCGCTGCTGTTTATTGTGTTGTGCTGGCTGATGGTGCGCGTGCTGTTCCGCGACATGTCGCTGGAGGATAACGATGGACTCTGAAATCATTCTTCCGCTGTTGGCCTATCTGGTGCTGATCGCTGCGCTGTCGGTGTTTGCGATGCGCAAGCAGCGTCAGGGCAACTTCCTGAGTGAATACTTCCTCGGCAGCCGTTCGATGGGCGGCTTTGTGCTGGCCATGACCATCACTACCACTTACATCAGCGCCAGCTCATTCATTGGCGGCCCCGGCGCTGCCTATAAATATGGTCTTGGTTGGGTGCTGCTGGCAATGATTCAGGTGCCCGCCGTCTGGCTTTCTCTTGGCGTATTAGGCAAGAAATTCGCCATTCTGGCGCGTCGTTACAATGCTGTGACGCTTAACGACATGCTTTATGGCCGCTACGGCAGCACGTTACTGATTTGGCTCTCCAGTATCAGTTTATTGGTGGCGTTTATTGGCGCGATGACCGTGCAGTTCATCGGTGGCGCGCGTCTGCTGGAAACCGCTGCGGGTATTCCTTACGACACCGGCCTGCTCATCTTCGGTGGCACCATCGCGCTCTACACTGCTTTCGGTGGCTTCCGCGCTAGCGTGCTGAACGATGCGATGCAAGGCATGGTGATGCTGATCGGCACCTTCCTGCTCCTCTTCGCGGTAATTCACCAGGCGGGCGGGCTGGAAAGCGCAGTAACCAAACTGCACAACATCGATCCACAACTGACGTCGCCGGAAGGCGTTGGCAATGTCATCAATCCAACCTTCCTCAGCTCGTTTGCGGTACTGGTGTGTTTCGGTGTGATTGGTTTGCCCCACACTGCGGTGCGCTGTATTTCGTATAAAGACAGCAAAGCGATGCATCGTGGCATTGTGCTCGGCACCATTGTGGTAGTGATCCTGATGCTTGGCATGCATCTGGCCGGTGCGCTGGGCCGCGTGATTTTGCCCGATCTCACCATCCCCGATCGCGTGATCCCCACGCTGATGATTACCGTGTTACCGCCGATGGCGGCGGGCGTATTTCTTGCGGCGCCAATGGCGGCCATTATGTCGACCATTAACGCGCAGCTGCTGCAATCCTCCGCTACGCTGATCAAAGATCTCTACCTGCGTATTGCACCGCAGCACAGTGAAAATGAGGCGCGCCTGCGCATGCTGTCAGGCACTATCACTTTCGTGCTTGGCGTGCTGCTGCTGCTGGCGGCGTGGAATCCACCCGATATGATTATCTGGCTGAATCTGCTGGCATTTGGTGGTCTTGAAGCCGTGTTCCTGTGGCCGCTGGTACTGGGCTTGTATTGGGAGCGCGCCAACTCTACCGGTGCGATCAGCGGTATGCTGGTCGGCGCGGGATGCTATACGCTGCTTGCCAGCCTGAACATTGAATGGTGGGGTTTCCACCCAATTGTTCCGTCATTGACCTTAAGCCTGCTGGCCTTCCTGGTGGGTAATCTGTTTGGCCGCACGCCTGCAACGCATGCAGCGGCACTGGAATAAAGAGAAACGCTATGCCTTGGATTCAAATCAAAATTAACAGCACCGGTGAAAACGCCGAAACCCTGAGCGATGCGCTGATGGATGTTGGCGCGGTGTCGGTCACTTTCCAGGATACGCACGACAATCCGGTTTACGAGCCGCTGCCGGGCGAAACGCTGCTGTGGGGCGATACCGATGTCATCGGCCTGTTCGACGCCGAAACCGAGATGAGCGATGTGGTGGCCGAGTTAAGCCAGCATCCGCTGCTGGGATCCGCGTTTCGCCATAAGATCGAGCAGATCGAAGATAAAGATTGGGAACGTGAATGGATGGATAACTTCCACCCGATGCGTTTCGGTGAGCGTCTGTGGATCTGCCCGAGCTGGCGCGATGTGCCAGATCCAGATGCCGTCAACGTGATGCTGGATCCGGGCCTTGCATTTGGTACCGGCACGCATCCCACCACGTCGATGTGTTTGACCTGGCTTGATGGGCTGGATCTGCAAGGCAAAACGGTGATCGACTTTGGCTGTGGCTCCGGCATCCTCGCTATTGCCGCACTAAAATTAGGCGCAGCGCAGGCGATCGGTATTGATATCGATCCGCAGGCGATCCAGGCCAGCCGCGATAATGCCGAACGTAATGGCGTCTCTGAGCGTCTGGCGCTCTATCTGCCCCACCAGCAGCCGGAAAACCTGCAGGCTGACGTGGTGGTCGCCAACATCCTCGCTGGTCCGCTGCGCGAGCTGGCGCCGCTGATTAGCGTGCTGCCGAAAGCCGGTGGGCATCTTGGATTGTCCGGCGTGCTGGCGAGCCAGGCCGAAAGCGTGTGTGAAGCTTACGCCGATCGTTTTGCACTCGACGCGGTTGCCGAGAAAGAAGAGTGGTGCCGCATCACCGGCGTACGCCGCTAATCTGCCCGCTTGCCAGTCGGGCTAACTGACTGGCAAGCCGTTCTATTTTTCTGAGACCCGTCTCAAAGCGCCAGCCCTTCTCATCTACTGCCGTTTCTTTACATTTCAGTCATTACAATCCTGCTCCAGGCGATAGCGCTATCCCTTTTTGGCAATGTCTTGTAGGGCATTTCACTCCGATAAATCGCTGAAAGTAATTGATTATGAAAAAGAAACTTTGTTTACTCGCTTTTCTGACAAGCATGGCGTCGTTCACGCACGCCCATAGCTCCAACTGGTCTTATGAAGCACCAGATGAGTGGGGCAACTTGCACGCCGATTATCATACCTGTAAAAGCGGTGTGAACCAGTCACCTGTCGATATCCGCAAGGTGGTGAATGGACAACTGCCGCCGCTGACGTTGAGCTATCAAGCCAAACAAAAGTCCATCATCAATAACGGTCACACCCTCCAGATCAACGTCAAGGATGGCGATGCGCTGACGCTGGATGGCGAAGCTTATACGCTGCGTCAGTTCCACTTCCATACGCCGAGCGAAAATCTGATTGATGGCAAACGCTTTCCGCTGGCTGCGCATTTCGTCCACGCTAGCGAAGAGGGCCATCTGGCGGTGGTTGGCGTGATGTTTGAAGCCGGGTCGGAAAACCCTGCGCTGGCAGAGGTACTGCGTGAGTTACCCGCTGAAGTTAACAAAGAGGTGGCCCTGCAACAGCCACTCAATCTCAGCGCTCTGATTCCGGGTCAAAAGAACTATTTTCGCTTTAGTGGTTCGCTTACGACGCCACCTTGCACCGAAGGTGTGCGCTGGTTAGTGATGAAGCAAACTGTTTCGGCATCTGCTGAACAGCTCAAAACGTTCACCACCTTGTTGGGTGAACATGGCAACAGTCGTCCTGTGCAGCCGCTGAATGGTCGCGTGATTATTGAATAGTGACCTGATAACTGAGGTTACATCCGTCACTCCCTCTGCACGCGCGCTCCAGGGGAGTGACATTCAATCCACTATTGGCGGAAAAGACGTTAAGCTAACGTAACTAAGTAGCTCAATTAATAATCATTATGGCGTCATTTCTTTCGCTAATTACCTGAAGTGGCGGTTTTTATGTTGTGATTTCGGTCATGTTTTGAGAAAAATTTTTGTACACAATTCCATCATATTTTTTTAATCATATGAAATATAAAGATTAATACCTTTCCTTGTGCCTGATATGTTGATTTCCCCTCTCTCTAACGGCGAATTGTTCAAAGTTTGGCCTTTCATCTTCTTTAAAAAATGCGTAATATACGCCGCCTTGCGAACAGTTAGGGTCACTTCTTTTTCATGCGCATTGGACAACATCAGCTACGTAATCGACTCATTGCTGCGCCTATGGCCGGAGTATCCGATAAGCCATTTCGCACCCTGTGTTATGAGAACGGCGCCGGTATGACTGTCTCCGAGATGCTGTCGTCGAACCCGGAAGTTTGGGCCAGTGACAAATCCCGTTTGCGTATGGTGCATAGTGACGAGCCTGGTATTCGCGCCGTGCAAATTGCCGGTTGCGATCCTGATGAGATGGCTGCTGCCGCGCGCATTAATGTGGCGTCTGGCGCGCAGGTTATCGATATCAACATGGGCTGCCCAGCCAAAAAAGTGAATCGTAAGATGGCAGGTTCAGCGCTGCTGCAACATCCGCAACTGGTGGAGTCCATTCTCACCGCGGTCGTCAATGCAGTGGATGTACCGGTTACGCTGAAGATTCGCACCGGCTGGGACAAAGAAAATCGTAATTGTGTAGAGATTGCCCAATTGGCTGAACGCTGTGGCATTCAGGCTCTCACCATTCATGGCCGCACGCGCGCCTGTTTGTTTGAGGGATTTGCTGAATACGACAGCATTCGGACAGTTAAGCAGAGCGTTTCCATTCCGATCATCGCGAATGGCGACATTACTGACCCGCATAAAGCCAGAGCGGTGCTCGACTATACCGGAGCCGATGCTCTTATGGTTGGCCGTGCCGCTCAGGGAAGACCGTGGATCTTCCGGGAAATCCAGCATTATCTGGACACAGGGGAGCTGCTGGCACCGAAGCCGCTGGCTGAAGTGAAGCAAATGCTGATTGGACACATACGGGAGCTGCACGACTTTTACGGTCAGCGCAAAGGATACCGTATTGCCCGAAAACACGTTTCCTGGTATTTGCAGGAAAGTGCTCCTGATGACCAGTTTCGGCGCACATTCAACGCCATAGAGGATGCCAGCGAACAGCTGGAGGCGTTGGAGGCATACTTCGAAAATCTTGCGTAAACGAAATAAAGAGCTGAAAGAACTATGTTCGAACAACGCGTAAATTCTGACGTACTCACCGTTTCTACCGTTAACTCTCAGGATCAGGTGACCCAAAAGCCACTGCGTGATTCGGTTAAACAGTCACTGAAGAACTATTTTGCTCAACTGAACGGTCAGGATGTGAGTGACCTGTATGAGCTGGTATTGGCAGAAGTCGAGCAGCCTCTGTTGGACATGGTGATGCAGTACACCCGTGGCAACCAGACCCGTGCAGCTCTGATGATGGGTATCAACCGCGGTACCCTGCGTAAGAAGCTGAAAAAATACGGCATGAACTAATCTGTTCGTTGCTGCGATAACGCCAGCCTTGCGGCTGGCGTTTTTGTTTCTGCAGCACGGATAATTTCCTGACGTTAGCAACGCATGAAACAATTGGCGCGATAATGGTAACGATAGTTGCAATTTCCGCAGTGATATCCCCTCCCCCTTAGCAACACCTTTTCTCCATTTTACTTCGCGCCTATTTATCCTTCATCACGCTTCAGCCCGCTCTCTCTGTGATCATTAACCGCTTCGGCCGTAAGCGTGCAAACTCATACATCCACTCCTGAGCGTTAGCTCACACTGCTTCCATATAGTGAAACTTTTTGCACTATTTGTGATCGTGTCGTCTCGTCATGCTGCCTTTTGGTGCGCCATATTAGTCAGAATCTTCTGAGTGCTTCAGTTTATTAAAAGATCTTTCCAGAGAATTCAGGATTCTGCAAACCTGGCATCAGGTTTGCAGAGTTGTGAATGGCTAACCACCACAGACAGAAAACAGCGCACATTAAAGTGCGCGCAAACATAACAACACACGATATCGCCACACAGGATGCTTTATGAAAAAGATGATGCTTTCCACTTTGGTTGCTGCAGCCTCGCTGTTCGCCGTTGCTCAACAAGCGCACGCTGGCACCACGCTGGATGCCATTAAAAAGAAAGGTTTTGTACAGTGCGGCATCAGTGACGGCCTGCCAGGCTTCTCTTATGCTGACTCTAACGGCAAATTCACCGGTATTGACGTGGATGTATGCCGCGCAGCGGCTGCCGCAGTATTTGGCGACGCAACCAAAGTGAAATACACCCCGTTGACCGCAAAAGAGCGCTTCACCGCGTTGCAGTCCGGCGAAGTGGACATCTTGTCTCGTAACACCACATGGACCTCATCGCGCGATGGCGGCATGGGCTTCCTGTTTGCAGGCGTAAACTATTACGACGGTATCGGCTTCCTGACTCACCAGAAAGCCGGTCTGAAAAGTGCTAAAGAGCTGGATGGTGCCACCGTGTGTATTCAGGCCGGTACTGATACCGAGCTGAACGTGGCTGACTACTTCAAAACCCACAAAATGCAGTACACGCCAGTGACCTTTGACCGCTCTGACGAATCCGCCAAAGCGCTCGACAGCGGCCGTTGCGACACCCTCGCATCCGACCAATCTCAGCTGTATGCGCTGCGTATTAAACTTGGCAAGCCAGACGAGTTCATCGTACTGCCAGAAGTGATCTCCAAAGAGCCGCTGGGTCCCGTTGTGCGTCGCGGTGATGACGATTGGTTCACCATCGTTAAATGGTCGCTGTATGCCATGCTGAACGCGGAAGAGATGGGTATCAGCTCTAAAAATGTCGATGACATGGTAGCCAAGCCAACTACACCGGATATGGCACATCTGCTGGGCGCGGAAGGTGACTTCGGTAAAGACCTGAAGCTCGATAACAAGTGGGCTTACAACATCATCAAACAAGTAGGTAACTATCAGGAAGTGTTCGACCGTAACGTCGGTAAAGACAGCGCACTGAAAATTAAACGCGGCCAGAATGCGCTGTGGAATGCGGGCGGCATCCAGTACGCTCCGCCAGTTCGTTAATTCCGTCCTGCCAGTCGGGCACCGCATCCTGCGGTGCCCACGCGTAATCTTCACTGAGGTTTTAACATGTCGCAACGCCCAACCGTAAAAAGGGATTTTTCGTTCGGTAATCCTACGGTTCGCGCCTGGCTTTACCAGATCGTCGCGATTGTTGCCGTGCTTGCTGTGGTGGGATATCTAATCCACAACACCGTAATCAACCTGGCCAATCGTGGCATCACTTCCGGATTCGGGTTTCTGGATCGCAGTGCCGGCTTCGGCATTGTCCAGCACCTGATCGAATACACCGAAGGCGACACCTACGCGCGCGTGTTTATGGTGGGGTTGACCAATACCCTTCTGGTTTCCGCGCTCTGTATTGTATTCGCTTCGATCCTTGGCTTTGCCGTTGGTCTGGCTCGCTTATCTGAGAACTGGCTGCTGCGTAAGCTTTCAACCATTTACATCGAGACCTTCCGTAATATCCCGCCGCTGCTGCAGATCTTTTTCTGGTACTTTGCGGTACTGCGTAACCTGCCCGGCCCGCGTCAGGCACTCAACGCGTTTGATTTAGCATTCGTCAGCAATCGCGGTTTGTATATCCCGTGGCCCGAGTACGCGCCTGGCACCTGGCCATTTTTGATCGCGCTGGCGTTAGCGGTGCTGGGTTGCGTGGCGCTGTTCCGCTACAACCGTAAGCATCAGCTTAAAACCGGCCAACTGCGTCGCACCTGGCCGGCTGCGGTTGGGCTGCTGGTTTTGCTGCCGCTGATTGCTCATACCCTGTTTGGCGCTGCCATGCATTGGGATGTGCCAGAACTGCGTGGATTTAACTTCCGCGGCGGTTTCGTAATGATTCCTGAGCTCGCTGCGTTGACTCTCGCGCTGTCGGTTTATACCTCGTCGTTTATAGCCGAAGTAATTCGCTCTGGTATTCAGTCGGTACCGCATGGTCAAAATGAAGCCGCACGTTCGCTCGGTTTACCTAATCCAGTAACCATGCGTCAGGTGATTATCCCGCAGGCCATGCGTGTGATTATCCCGCCACTGACCAGCCAGTATCTCAATATCGTGAAAAACTCATCGCTGGCGGCCGCTATCGGCTATCCAGACATGGTTTCGCTGTTTGCCGGTACCGTGCTGAACCAAACCGGTCAGGCGATTGAAACTATTGCGATTACCATGGCGGTCTACCTGATTATCAGCCTGATCATTTCACTGCTGATGAACCTCTACAATCGCAAAATTGCGCTGGTTGAGCGTTAAGAGAACGGGATCATTATGTCTGTTACTACACATGAAACACCGCCGATTCCGACCAACCCACTGAGTAAGGCTTGGCTCTGGGCACGCAAAAATCTGTTCTCCAGTTGGCTGAATACGCTGCTGACGCTATTCAGTATCTGGCTTATCTGGAACGTGATTCCTCCGGCACTGAACTGGCTGGTATTTCAGGCTAACTGGATTGGTGAGACGCGCGCAGACTGCACCAAAGAAGGCGCATGTTGGGTGTTTATCCATGCACGCTTTGGCCAGTTTATGTATGGACTCTATCCGCATGAGCTGCGCTGGCGCATCAATCTGTCGCTGGTCATCGGCTTGCTCTCGATCATTCCGATGTTCATCAAATCAATGCCGCGTCGCGGTCGCTATATCGCCTGCTGGGCGGTGGTCTATCCGATTGTGGTTTGGTTCCTGATGTATGGCGGCTATTTCGGTTTAGAGCGCGTAGAGACTCGCCAGTGGGGCGGCCTGACATTGACGCTGATTATCGCGTCAGTGGGGATTGCCGGCGCACTGCCGTTGGGGATTTTACTGGCGCTGGGACGCCGCTCAGAAATGCCGGTGGTGCGTACACTTTCGATCATCTTCATTGAGTTCTGGCGTGGCGTACCGCTGATAACCGTACTGTTTATGTCATCGGTGATGCTGCCGCTGTTTATGGCGGAAGGCACCACCATCGACAAACTGGTGCGTGCACTGGTTGGCGTGATCTTGTTCCAGTCCGCTTATGTCGCGGAAGTGGTACGCGGCGGTTTGCAGGCGCTACCGAAAGGCCAATATGAAGCTGCGGAATCGCTGTCGCTGGGTTACTGGAAAACCCAGATGCTGGTGATTTTACCGCAGGCACTCAAGATGACCATTCCCGGCCTGGTGAATACCATCATTGCCCTGTTTAAAGATACCAGCCTGGTGATCATCATCGGCCTATTCGATCTCTTCAGTAGCGTGCAGCAAGCCACCGTCGACCCAACCTGGTTGGGGATGTCGACAGAAGGCTATGTGTTTGCTGCCATGGTTTACTGGATTTTCTGTTTTAGCATGTCGCGCTATAGCCAGTATCTGGAGAAGCGTTTTCACACCGGGCGTGCATCGCACTGAGGTTTAACATGACACAAACTATGACTAATGCGGCTGATGCCATGATGATTACACTCGAAAACGTTAACAAATGGTACGGCCAGTTCCATGTACTGAAAGACATCAACCTAAAAGTAAAACCACGTGAACGTATCGTACTGTGCGGACCTTCTGGTTCGGGTAAATCGACGACAATTCGTTGCATCAACCACCTCGAAGAACATCAGCAAGGACGTATCGTGGTGGATGGTATCCATCTCAATCACGATGTGCGCAATATCGAACGCGTTCGTACCGAAGTAGGTATGGTTTTCCAGCATTTCAATCTTTTCCCGCATCTTACGGTTCTGCAAAACTGTACGCTGGCGCCGATTTGGGTACGCAAAATGCCGAAGAAAGAAGCGGAAGAGTTGGCCATGCATTACCTCCAGCGTGTGCGCATTGCCGAGCATGCGCATAAGTTTCCCGGCCAGCTTTCGGGTGGTCAGCAGCAGCGCGTGGCTATCGCTCGTTCACTCTGTATGAAGCCGAAAATTATGCTGTTTGATGAGCCAACTTCAGCGCTCGATCCTGAGATGGTCAAAGAGGTGCTCGATACGATGATTGGCCTGGCAGAAGATGGCATGACCATGCTGTGTGTTACCCATGAGATGGGATTTGCGCGTACCGTGGCGGATCGCGTGATCTTTATGGATCGCGGTGAAATCGTGGAAGAAGCTCCACCTCAGGAGTTCTTCGCTAACCCGAAATCAGAACGTACGCGTGCGTTTCTGTCGCAGGTTATTCATTAATATCCAGATAGTGAGATTGAAAAGCGCCTCTGCTGCAAAGCAGGGGCTTTTTTATAACTGCAATTTTAATGGGGTGCTTTTGGCGGGCATAGAAGGTTTTGATGCATACAAAAAAGCCCTGAACTTTCGTTCAGGGCTTTTGTGTTTGATGCCTGGCAGTTCCCTACTCTCGCATGGGGAGACCCCAAACTACCATTGGCGCTACGGCGTTTCACTTCTGAGTTCGGCATGGGGTCAGGTGGGACCACCGC
>NZ_DALYOQ010000035.1:0-1829 GCF_031974595.1 Pantoea sp. CTOTU46764
TGGTGCGCGAGCAGGGCAGCGATGCGCTGACGTTAGGACGCGTGGCGGAAGAGGCGGGCGTCAGTAAACCGGTGGTCTACGATCACTTTGGTACGCGTCACGGATTGCTCGCGGCGCTGTATGAAGATTTCGACCTGCGTCAGAACGCGATTATCGAGGCGGCAATGAATGCTGCCGGTGCCAGCCTTGTTGAGCGCGCTAACGTGGTGGCGTCGAGTTACGTTGATTGCGTGTTGACGCAGGGACGTGAAATCCCCGATGTGCTGTCAGCACTTGATAGCTCGCCGGAGCTGGCGGAAGTGAAGCGCAAGTACCAGCTCGATTTTATTGAAAAATTCCGTGGCTGGTTTGCCGAGGCAACGTTGCCGCAAGCCAGCATGTGGGGAATGTTAGGCGCTGCCGATGCGATTTCCAATGCGGTGGTAGGTGGCGATATCAGCCAGCAGCAAGGATTAGCAGAACTTCAGGCGCTGATTCTGGCGCTGGTGGAACGTCACCAGTAACCTTTTATCCAGCCAACAGGAACAACAGATGTCATTACGCGAGATTGATAGCGATTGCTGGCAACAACTGGAGACCGGCGCAAGCGAACCCGATGCCGGTTTTCACTTCTTAACACTCGCGTCGGTTGATCAACAAGGCAGGCCGCAGGCAAGGACGCTGGTGCTGCGCGCGGTTGACCGCGTCAAACGCACGCTGGAGTTGCACACCGATATGCGCAGCCCGAAATGGCAGGCGCTGGCGGTTAATCCAGAGGTTACGGTTTTGGGATACAGCGCAAAAACGCAGCTGCGGTTGCAGGGAACGGTTGAGCTGCACGCCGCGCACAGCGCAGTAGCTGAAGCGGCGTGGCAACGATTATCGCGCCGGACGCAGCAAACCTATGCTGGTGCTACGCCGGGAAGTGACATTGACCACCAATCCAATGATGTCGCTAACGCCGAGGATAATTTTGGCGTGTTGCTAATCCGAATTACCCAACTGGATTGGTGCCTTCTGGCGCGGGAAATTAATCAAAGAGCGTTACTGAGTTACCGCTCAGATGGAGCGCTCACCAACAGCAAATGGGTTAATCCGTAGCTAAGGCGTACATTGTTCCTGCGCCTTGCGACGGACGTTAAACAGCAGAAAGCTCGCCAGCGCCAATCCCCACACGCCTGCCGCGCCATACAACAGCACGCCGGAAAATCCGTCGGTTAGCACCTGCGCGGCAATAGCGTGGGTCAGTGAAACCTCGCCGCCGCCGGCGATGTGCTCGGCCAGCGCATACACACTACTTTGTCCCGGCATAAGGCGTTGCAGACTTGCCGCGATGCCCGCCACCAGCAAGCTGCCCATTAGCGCGATATTGATGGCAAGCGTAATCAGGCGCGCGCTGATATCGATGCCAGACGCCATGCCAACGCGATTTCCCGGCACCGATGCAGTTGTGGTGTTGGTGACGGGCGTGTTGGTCAACCCAAGCGCGATACCCGAGAGCAGTGCGCCCGGCAGTAAACTCATCTGCTGCGCGACGGCGAACTTCATTAGCATAAAGCCCGCGCCGATGAGGAATAATCCCAGCGGGATCATGCGCGCCGCGCCAAAGCGCACCACCAACTTCTCGCCAAGCGGCGGCATCAGTAAGGTCGGCAAGGTGTAAGCTAGTAGCGCCAAACCGGTTGCCATGCTGCTGTAGCCAAGCCCGCTCTGATAATAGACCGGCAGATAAATCATCAGCGGCCAGAAGCTGAAGTTCATGCCAATCGAGCCCATCAGCGCACCGGAAAAGGCGCGGATGCGGAACACCGAGAAATCAAACATCGGGTGTGGATGGCGCTTCTCAACCC
>NZ_DALYOQ010000035.1:1839-42155 GCF_031974595.1 Pantoea sp. CTOTU46764
CGCTGAGCAATGTAACCAGCAAAATAAGCTGTGCTGCCAGGCTGCTCCAGCCGAGGCTGCTGCCCTGCGTGATGAGGTAGGTAGCGCCGACCACGCTGAGTGATAAGATGATCAGGCCGCCGAGATCGAGCTTTTTGGCTTCAGCATCACGCGATTCCACCACATTTTTCAGCGCGAGGATCAGCGTCAGCAACGCGATAAAGCCGTGCAGCAAAAACACCCATTGCCAGCTAAACCAGGCGACCAGCATGCCGCCGATGATTGGCCCGAATCCCAGCCCGAAGCCAAAGGTAATGCCCCACGCGGCGAACGCACGACTGCGCGCTTTTCCCTGTGGAAACTGGAATGACAAAATGGCGATCAGGCAGGTTAACATCGCGCCACCGCTTAATCCTTGCAGCAAACGTCCGACGATCAGCCACCATGCATTGCCCGCCAGCCCGCACATCACCGACGTCACGCCGAAGGCGATAATGCTGATGATGAAGATACGTTTGCGTCCATAAGTGTCTGCCAGCGTGCCGGTTGCCATTAACACGGCGGTGCAAGCCAGCGTGTAGGCGTTCATGATCCACTGCAGTTCGCGAAAACTGGCGTGCATCTCCTTTTCCAGCACCGGCAAAATCACCGGTACGCTGGATATCTCCAGGCCCGACATCAGTGCGGCCAGACAAACCGCCATCAGCGCCAACATGTTCTTCATACTCATTCCCTGCGATACGTTAAGAGCGTGCCAGCATGAAAGATTGGCGTGAAGGTGGAAATCTGCCCGCATGCCATATATCGTCAAGATCGTGCCAAATTCTCCGGTGACCTTTAATGCAAATGATTGCTCCGTTACATGCCCGTTCGCCTGCACCGTTTAACTGCCGCATGGTTTTGCTGGCGTATGAATGCCTGTGTACCTTTGAATTCGGCACGGCAGTTGAGGCTTTTGGGCGCGTCGATGACGCGTTCGGCCAGCCTTTATATGATTTGAGCGTGGCGTCGGTGGAGGAGGGCGTATTCGGCGCGCAAGGCGGCGTGCGTTTGGTGGTCGACGGCGGACTTGAGCTGCTGGACGAGGCGGGCACCATCGTGATTCCCGGCTGGCGCAGCGTGCATGAACCGGCATCGGATGCGCTTATCGCTGCATTACAAAAAGCACACCGCAACGGCACGCGTATCGTTTCGATCTGCGCAGGCAGTTTCGTGTTGGGCGCTGCCGGTTTGCTGGATGGTAAACGCGCTACCGCACACTGGAACAGCACCGAAATACTGGCGCAGCGCTTCCCTCAGGTGCAGGTTGAACACGGCATGATTTATGTTGATGAGGGCAGCATTATTACGTCAGCGGGTGGCGCAGCGAGCGTGGATTTGTGTCTGCATCTGATTCGTCGCGATTATGGCATTGAAGTGGCAAACCGCACCGCGCGCCGCATGGTGACGCCGCCGCTACGTGAAGGGAATCAGGCGCAGCTGATCCAGCAGCCGGTGCCGCAGCGTGCGGCAAAGAATCTTTCGCCGCTGCTTGATGATTTACGCAATCACCTCAATACGCCGCTGGTGATTGATCAGCTCGCCAGACAAGCCGGCATGAGCCGCCGCACATTTTTACGCCGCTTCCATGACGCCACCGGCACCACGCCGGGAGAGTGGATGTTGAGCGTGCGGCTGGAAAAAGCCTGCGCACTGCTGGAGAGCGGCAAGCTGAGCATCGACCAGGTTGCCGAGCAGGCGGGATTTGGATCGCCGGAAACCTTGCGGCATCACTTCAGACAGCGCTTGAATACCACGCCAACGCATTGGCGCAAGGCATTTAATGAAAGAGGGATGGTGCTTTAATTAAGCCAGGTGCGCCGAAAACCTGCAGGGTCGCCATTCATGGCGACCGTTTTGAACTTAATTTCCGCGATAAGTCGAATAACCAAACGGACTCAACAGCAGCGGAATATGGTAGTGCTCGCCGTTGCTTTCCATATTGAACTCCACCGGAATCTCCGGGAAGAAGGTCTTCTGATTGTTCATTTTGTAATAGTCACCGGTTTTGAACACCACGCGATAGCTGCCTGCGCTGGCGGTTTTATCTTCCGGGAACAGCGCGCTGATTCTGCCGTTGCTGTCGGTTTTGCCGCTGGCTAATTTCACCCAGTTATTATTTTGTTTCTGATCGAGTTCAACCTCAATACCCGCTGTTGGTGAGCCTGTCTGCAGGTTCAATACATGTACGCTGAGAGGATTTTTTGGTGCGGCGGGTTGTGCAGCTCCTGCTGACAGGCTGGTCGCAATCAGGATGGCACTGGCTGAGGTAAAAAGAGTTTTCATTAAGATATCCATATTTAGCAGGTGAATGTGCTGCAATCCTAGGTTCTGCGACAACAAAATAAAAATCGATACGACTAAATGTGAAATTTCTGAGATCAAAAAATGAGTTAAGTGCGTACTGTCATCGAAGGAGCGCATTCATGCGCACCTGGTCACCATAAATGGCGACCTCCGGAACGATTGTGTGTTTCGGTTTCCTGTTTTACCGCTTCGATAACCTCTTCATGATTATTCTTAGTGACCTGTAAGAATAATCCTTCGAAAGTTGTACCAGCCTTTAGACAGTGTACAAATATAACGATTAGTCCGTGATTTATTATTAGCCTGCAAATGTAATTTATTGGCTAATAAGCGAAGGGTAAAACCCTGATAAGCGAAGCGGTAAATAAGTTGAGATTGATCAAGAAACAATCAAATATCCGTTTTTTTGCAAAAAATAACTCTCCTGAGATCGATGCAGCTGTAATTAAGCGAAGCGTAAATACAGTATCAGGAGAGTGTTGTGCAGAAGTGAATACCGTTAAAGGTTTATTCTTTTAAGAAGACTGTTATTTGCGTCGGCTGATCTTGCCTCCTTTTCTTCCTGCTTCAATGGCACGCTCCGGGTCATTCTTGAAGTTGCCGCCGCTCGCCTGACCACCCTTGCGTCCAGCCTCAGCTGCACGTTCCTTATTCTCTGCGAAGTTGCCTGCACCACCACGACGTTGCGTCTTTTTTTCTTCCTCATCGGGTTGCTGCTTAGCGTCCGTCATTGGTTCTCCTCTCTGTTAAATACCAATTTGATGCAAAATAAATGTAGTGCCATTTTTACCAGTTTCAAGCCTGGGTTTATCTTAAGTCTTAATTCTAAGAGGCTTGCTTGTGTAACTTCCAGCTAAATTTTTGATTGTCTCTAAATGTAACTATCATTAGTTATGATCTTGAGTTTTTTAACGTCATAAAGAAAGCTTCTTTGAGTCGTTAATAAGCGAAGCGGTAAGAGACTTTACTTGTAAAGTTAATCGCAATTCCTTTATGCAATACTTGCAGCTTCCCACTTACTTGCTAGGTTTAATTAATCTCCTTATTTAGCCTAATTAACGCTTCGCTTATTTTCTTTATTCACGCTAAATGAGCTGATGTCATACCCATCAGGCAGCTAACTGTCGATGTTCTTCTCACTACCGGAGCAAATTAATGACCAAGGAATTTGTGTATCTGGACTGGTTACGCGATGCGCACGCCATGGAAAAACACGCAGAGTCTTTGCTGCAGGCCGCGACGCTAAGGCTGGAGGATTTTCCCCTTTTGCAGGCGCGCATGAAGCAATACACGCAGCAAACCTGTGAACAGCAACAACAGGTGAAGGAGGTGTTAAAGCGCTATGATAGCAACTGGTCGGCGCTCAAAGAGGCGTTGGGACGCATGTCGGCGGTGGGGCAAGCCGCCAGTGATATGTTGCGTGATGAAGAGGGCGTGCGTATTGCAGTGAGCAGCTATGTGTTCTGTAACTATAAAGTAGCCACCTACACCGCATTGCTGGCCGCAGCGCAGCAGGCGGCGGACAGTAAAGGCATAAAGACTTTCCAGCTTATCCTGCAAGATGAAATCCAAATGGCGGATTGGCTACTGCATCAGTTGCCGGATGTAGCGAATGAAGCGATTTTGCAGAGCGCGGAAGCGGCAGTTTGACGAATGAGTGCGGACGGTCAGCAGCCTGTATCTGCTGACCACGTCATTTTGCATTTATGCGTATATATTGAAGATAAATGATCATTTTTCTTTGAGTCAAATTGCGGTAACTGGGAAAAATAAGAACATTTATTCACTATCCGTAAGGTCTGCGAAATCCTTTCTTGTAAATTAAGCAAAAAAATCAGCCTGGTGATTTTATGTATATCGCCATCATTAAATAAAACTGATCAATGAAATCGTTTTCAAATCAATAACTATCTGCCCATAGCCAGTTTGATGTACCTGCGTCTCTAATGTTAATGAAATAGCTGACGATAACAGTAGGGATGCTGCCGATTAATTTTCGGAGCCTCTTCCATTTTTAAAACAACACCATTGTCTTCACACCTTTTCAATCAAAATCATTGAGGTTTCTAAATGGACGTAGTTCAAAGATTTTCGCGTAATGTAAAGTTGCGAACCAAACTTACCATATCCTCTGTGCTGAATATTGCGATGCTAATGTTGGTGGCGTTGCTCGGATTAAATTCGCTGTTCTTAGCGGAAACCGGCGTCAATGGCATGATGAAGGATGATTATCCGACCATCGCATTGGGCAACCAGTTGATTGATGAAATCAACGTGACGGTGCAGCAGCAAGCACTGCTGCTAAGTCCCATTGATGCGCAGCGCAGAGCGACCATTCAAAGCAATCTTCAGGAAGCATCGAAAAAGATCAGCGAAACCTATAAGCAATTAGGTGCGCTGGCAACGGATGAAGAATCTATTGCTTTTCTTAAGCGCGTTGAATTGAAGCGGGCTGACTTTCTGAAGGAGCGAAATGCTTTCTTCGCGTTAGTGAATAGTGATGTGACAAAAGCGGTGGATTTCTATTTTTCTACCCTTGCCACGGCGCAAAGAGATTATATCAATGAGGTTGAGGGTTTCATTAATCTGCAAGAGCAGCAAATGAATGGCTCTTACAATAATTTTATGGCGTCATACAGTAAGACCAAAATCTCCATGCTGATTATTTTTGTGGTGGCTATTTTGGTTTCTGCATTAATTGGCTGGATTATTATCCGTTCCATTACTGTGCCTTTGAAAAAAGTTATTGCGTTTCTAGGCCGCGTAGCGGATGGCGATCTCAGCTCCGATTTTTATGAACAGCGCAAAGATGAAATGGGGCAGTTAATTAATGCCATTCAGCAGATGCAGGAGAAAATGTCAGAGATTGTCAGCCATATTCGCATTAGCGCTGAACAGATATCTGGCGGCGCCAGCGAAATAATGTCGGGCACCAACGACCTTGCCGCCCGCACGGAAGAGCAGGCTAGCTCGGTGGAACAAACGGCGGCCTCGGTGGAGGAATTCAGCGCCACCATCAGCAACACGCGAAATAATACCCACGTTGCCGCCGATCTCTCCGCCAAAGCGGAAAGCACGGTGGGACGCAATGCCAGCATGATGGATAACGTTGCGACCAAAATGGCCGAGATCAACGATTCTGCCAGCCGCATGGCGGACATCATTAACCTGATCGATTCAATTGCTTTCCAGACCAATATTCTGGCGTTGAATGCTGCGGTGGAAGCCGCACGCGCCGGTGAACACGGTCGTGGTTTTGCCGTGGTGGCGCAAGAAGTGCGCGCGCTGGCACAGAAAACCGCCACCTCGTCGCATGAGATCCGCAATTTAATTGAGGAGTCCTCCACGCGCATTGCCGATGGTCGCGATATGGTGACGGATGCCAATAAGCTGATGAACGGCATGATGTCGAATGTCGCCGAGATGAAAGAGCTGCTGGTGCAGATTAATCAGGCCAGCACCGAGCAGGCCGACGGCATCAGCCAGATCAACACTGCGATTAGCCAGATTGATATCACCACACAGCAAAATGCGTCGCTGGTGGAGCAATCGCTGGCGGCATCGGCAATGCTGAGTGAGCAGGCGGCAAATATGGTGAATAGTGTGAGTGTGTTTACGCTGCGTCAAACCGCTTAAGGCGATGTGGGTCCAGAACGTTCTTCGCGTTCTGGATCTCCTATTATTAGATAGCCTGATATGCGCCGGTACCTTCTGGCCACGGCGTCAGCAAATCAAATCCGGTTTCGGTCACTGCGATGGTATGTTCCCACTGCGCCGACAGCGAGCGGTCCTTTGTGACTACCGTCCAGCCATCGGATAGCACGCTGGTGCCGGCTTTGCCCGCATTGATCATCGGTTCGATGGTGAAAATCATACCCGCTTGCAATTCCAATCCCTCACCCGGCGTGCCGTAATGCAGAATCTGCGGATCGCCGTGATACACCTCGCCAACGCCGTGACCGCAATACTCACGCACTACCGAGAAACCGGCTTTTTCCGCCACTTGCTGAATTGCCGCGCCGATATCGCCTAATGTCGCGCCCGGTTTCACCACGTTGATACCCGCAACCATCGATTCGTAGGTGATATCCACTAAACGTTTGGCACGCACCGAAGGCTGACCGACGTAATACATGCGGCTGGTATCGCCGTACCAGCCATCTTTGATAATGCCGACATCAATATTAACGATGTCACCATCCCTGAGCTTTTTCTCGCCCGGAATGCCGTGACACACCACGTGGTTTACTGAGGTACAGGTCGTTTTGCTGTAGCCGTGATAGCCGATATTCGCTGGAATCACTTTCAGCACGTTTACCACGTAATCATGACAAATCGCGTCCAGTTCATCGGTGGTAACGCCCGGTTTGACGTATGGCGTGATGATCTCCAGCACTTTAGCGGCGGCATGTCCGGCGGCACGCGCCAGTTCGATCTCTTCAGCGGTATGCAGTTTGATGCTCATTACGCGATTCCCTGCGAGGTGAATAAAGGATGGTCAAGCAGTTGCGCTAAATCCGCGCCGCTGTCGCGTTCAACGCGCATCAGCAAGCGCGTCAATTCCTGATGATTGAGTGACGGGTAAATCTCGGCCAGCATGCCGATCTTCATCCAGTGTTCTGCCTGCGCATTGATGGATCGGCTCATCGCCGTGCTGGCGATGCGCAGATTCTCATGCATCAGGTCGGAGATTTTTACGATGCCCATGATAATCCTATATATGAAATGTATGCGATATGTATATAGGCTACCGTTTTGGGAGGTGGTATGCAAAAGAGAAGTGAAGCCAATCCATGGCATGAAAAATCCTAAGGCGCCTTACTCAGACTTTGTTGGAGGACGACGGCTAATCTTGCCTCCTTTCCGTCCCGCTTCAACGGCTCTTTCAGGATCGTTTCTGAAATTGCCTCCACTGGCTTTGCCTCCCGCTCTGCCAGCTTCTTTCGCACGTTCTGGATCGTTGGCAAAATTCCCTGCGCCGCCTCTGTAGCTCTGTTTGTTCATAGGAAGACCTCTTATCAATGTTCCGTTAGATTTGAGGACTAGCTAGTCACGCTGAAATAGTAGTACGCCGTTGTGCGAAAGCCAGAGCGGCAATGACGATCATTGAAAGAGATCATGAAATAAATGTTTGAATGTTTGTCGATTTAACCGTGACCTCCGTCACATTTTACAATTCCTGACTATACTTCTGCCTTTTGGGTTTCAACCTTTGCGCTAGAGGGCGCGTTAAATATGCAGGGAACAGGAATGGACACATCGCAGCAAAACAGTGACGACGATTCAGCGCTAAGCAATCTCACCGTCAAACAGCGCATCTTCTTTGTGGTACTGGTGGCGACCATGGGCGCGTTGGCCTTTGGTTATGACACCGGGATTATCTCCGGTGCCTTGCCGTTTATGACTTTACCACCTGATCAGGGCGGTCTTGACCTCACACCGTTCACCGAAGGTTTAGTCACTTCATCCCTGATCTTCGGTGCCGCACTGGGTGCTTTTCTCAGTGGCTATTTCTCCGACCGCTTTGGTCGTCGTATCACGCTGCGTTCTCTGGCACTGATCTTTGTGCTGGGCGCGATTGGTACCGCGTTAGCGCCGAACCTGCACGTGATGGTGGCGATGCGTTTTCTGCTGGGGATTGCGGTAGGTGGTGGCTCCTCAACCGTGCCGGTGTTTATTGCCGAAATCGCCGGACCCAAACGTCGTGCGCCGCTGGTGAGCCGCAATGAGCTGATGATTGTTTCCGGTCAGCTGCTGGCGTATGTGGTCAGCGCGGTGATGAGTTTCACACTTAACGATCCGCATTTGTGGCGTTACATGCTGGCGATGGCAATGATTCCCGGCGCCTTGTTGTTTATCGGCACCTTCTTTGTGCCGGCTTCGCCGCATTGGATGGTGGCGGAAGGGCGCATCAAAGAAGCGAGCCGAATCCTGCATAAATTGCGCGAAACACCGCGTGAAGTAAAAAAGGAGATGACAGAGATGCGCCAGCACGCCAAGGCGGCGCGTCAGGGGCTTTCGGCACGTGAACTGCTGCAAGAGAAATGGATTCTTCGCTTGTTGCTGGTGGGCGCGGGGCTGGGCATTGTTATCCAGTTCACCGGCGTGAACGCCTTTATGTACTACACACCTGTGATCCTGAAAACCACCGGCATGGGCACCAACGCGTCGATTGCGGCGACCATCGGTAACGGCATTGTCTCGGTGCTGGCAACCATGGTAGGCATCAAAGCGGTGGGACGTTTTGGACGTCGCACCATGCTGATGACTGGTTTGACGGTAGTAATAGCCATGCAACTGGTGCTCGGCTGCGTGCTGCTGCTGATGCCACAAGACATGACGCAAAGTATCTTCGCGCTGGCGGCGATTCTGGTGTTCCTGTTCTTTATGCAGATGTGCATTTCGCCGGTGTATTGGCTGCTGATGTCCGAGCTGTTCCCGATGAAAGTGCGCGGCGTGCTGACAGGCGCTGCGGTTTCATTCCAGTGGATCTGTAACGCGGCGGTGGCGTTTGCTTTCCCGCCGCTGCTGTCTGCCACCGGCAATGGTGCATTCTTTATCTTTGCGGCCATCAACGTCGGCTCGCTGATCTTTGTGATCACCATGCTGCCTGAGACCAAAGGCAAATCTCTCGAAGAGATCGAAAACGAAATGCGTGAGCGGTTTAGCGAGCAGGAGCAGGATCAACAGACCGCCTGACGGCGCTTGAGAATTCCTGGTTACGGGAGGAAGATACGCCTCTTTCCCCGGGCCAGGATTTCCCATGCTGATCACCGCCGAGAACACGCGCACCTTTAATACCGACATTCGCCTGGCCTGCACGCTGGCCGCCGTTGCGGGCGCACTCAACACCGCAGCGTTTGAAACCGTCGGTTTCTTCTCGGCAAACATGACCGGCAATGTCTCCTCACTTTCCGACCATCTGGCCAAAGCCAATCTACACGTCGGCCTGTTTTTTCTGCTCATCGTATTGCTGTTTATTGCCGGATCGTCGGTCTCAACGCTGATTATCAACTCCGGCAGACGGCGCCAGATTCGCGGCATCTACGCCATTAATATCCTGATTGAAGGCATCGCGTTGCTGGTGCTGGGTGTGATTGAAAGCGGGTTCCGCTTTAGCGGATCCGGCGTGCTGCTTGTGCTTAGCCTGAGTTTTTTGATGGGATTGCAAAACGCGGTGGTGACGCGCATCTCCAACGCGCGTGTACGTACCACGCACGTTTCCGGCACCGCGACCGATATCGGTATTGAGCTGGCAATGCTGTTTGATGTGCTGCGCCGCAAAGAATCTCCTAAGGATGCGCCACTCTATATTGAGCGGCTAAAGCTGCATTTTTACACCGTGATGGCGTTTTTGGGCGGCGGCGTGCTGGGAATTTGGCTGCTGCAGTGGATGAGTTATCTGCTGCTGATGGTGATTGGTGCGCTGCTTAGCGTGCTGGCGTTAGCGGCACTCAACCGCCTCTAATCGGTGACCCGCTTCACACTTCTCAACGTTGTTCGCTAATACTGCTTGCCACTTTTACCGCGCTGTCAGCATGATAGCGCCCGTTAAGGATTGTTACTGTTCGGCAGGCAAAACCTGAGACGCGCCCTTTTTCAGTTGAAGAGGGCGCGTCTCAGGTTTTTTTTTGCGCGAAAAACGCGCCAATCCTTTGTAGGGTCGCCATTTATGGTGACCGATAGACGCTTAACTGGCGAGCATTAGGGCATTGTTCAGGAGAAAGAGTAATGCAATATCAGGAACTGGCGGATGACATCGTTAGCGGTGTTGGCGGCAAAGAGAACATCATCAGTGTGATGCACTGCGCCACGCGTTTGCGCTTCAAGCTGAAAAACAGTCAAAAAGCGCAGACCGCCGCGTTAAAGGACAATCCCGGCGTGATCATGGTGGTTGAGAGCGGTGGCCAATATCAGGTGGTGATTGGCAATCAGGTGGCGGAAGTGTATCGCGAACTCACCGCGCGCCATGCGCTGGATAATCAGAGCGAGGACGTAGATAACGCTGTACCGCAAGGCCTGTTTGCACGCTTTATCGATCTGGTGTCCGGCATATTTACCCCGTTTATCGGCGTGATGATCGCTACCGGCATCATCAAAGGGTTGCTGGCGTTAGCGCTGGTGCTCGGCGTGATGAGCGCCGACAGCGGCAGTTACAAAGTGCTGTTTGTTGCCAGCGATGGATTGTTCTACTTCCTGCCCATTTTGCTCGGCTACAGCGCCGGTAAAAAATTCGGCGGTAATCCATTTGTCAGCATGGCGATTGCCGCTGCACTGGTGCATCCGATGATTCTTGAGGTGCTGCAACAGCAGCAGCAGGGCAATGCACTGACCTTCATCGGCATCCCGCTCGAGGTGCTGAACTACAGCTCATCAGTGATTCCGATTATCTTCGCGGCCTGGGTTTCCAGCCTGATTGAACGTTGGGTGCATCCGCGCTCGCCTGTCGCGGTGCGTAACTTCACTACGCCGTTGTGCTGCTTGTTGATCACTGTGCCGCTGACGTTCCTGGCGATTGGTCCGGCGGCGACCTGGCTGAGCCGCATGCTGGCCGAAGGCTATCTGTGGATTTACAGCCTGAGCCCAATGATTGCGGGCGCGGTGATGGGCGCGATTTGGCAAGTGTGCGTGATTTTCGGTCTGCACTGGGGATTGGTGCCGATCATGCTGAACAATCTCGCCAACTTTGGTCACGACACTCTGCTGCCATTGCTGATGCCAGCGGTGTTGGGTCAGGCGGGCGCGACGCTGGGCATCTTCCTGCGAACCCGCGAAGCGAAACTCAAAGCGATGGCGGGATCGGCGTTTACCGCCAGCATCTTCGGCATCACCGAACCGGCGGTGTATGGCGTGACGCTGCCGCGTCGACGTCCGTTTATCTTCGGTTGCATCGGTGGCGCCCTGGGCGCGGCAATCCTCGGCTTCTGGCACACCACCATTTACTCCTTTGGTTTCCCGAGCGTGTTCACCTTTATTCAGGTGGTGCCGAACAGCGGCATTGATGCCAGCGTACTGGCGGCGTTTGCCGGTGCGGCGGTGGCACTGATTTTCGCCTGCGTCAGCACCTATCTGTTCGGTTTGATCGAGCCTGCAGCCGACGTGGTTGCGCCGCCCTCACCGGTTTCGTCCCCCACCAAGCTGACGCGCCGCGAAAGTGTGGTCAGTCCGATAGCGGGAGACGTCATTCCGCTGGAACAGGTTAAAGATGAAACCTTTGCCAGTGGTTTACTGGGCAAAGGGGCAGCGATTATCCCGCAGAGTGGCCGCGTGGTTTCGCCGATCGATGGCGTGGTGTCGTCAATGTTCCGTACTGGCCATGCGATTGGCCTGACATCAGCGCAGGGCGCGGAAGTGCTGATCCACGTCGGTCTCGATACCGTGAAACTCGATGGACAATATTTCTCTCCAAAAGTCGCCAACGATCAGCCGGTCAAAGTGGGCGACCTGCTGCTGGAGTTCGATCTCGATGCGATTAAAGCCGCAGGATTCGACCTCACCACTCCGGTGCTGGTGAGTAACAGTGATGATTTTGTGGATGTTTTAACCCTGAGCCGCACGGCCGTGAGCGAAGGCGCTCCGTTGTTGGCCGTGCTGAAATAATTGAGGAGCAAACAGATGACTAAACGTTTCCCGGACGGATTTTTATGGGGCGGCGCTGTGGCCGCCAACCAGGTTGAAGGCGCGTATCAGGAGGGCGGCAAAGGTTTATCGACCTCCGACCTGCAACCCAAAGGCATTTTCGGTGCGCGCGTCGAGCGCAGCGGTGATGATTTTGGCATCAAAGATACCGCCATCGATTTCTATAACCGCTTCCCGGAGGACATCAAACTGTTCGCCGAAATGGGCTTTACCGTGCTGCGTACCTCAATTGCCTGGACGCGCATCTTCCCGCAGGGTGATGAAGCGGAACCTAACGAAGCGGGATTAGCCTATTACGATCGCCTGTTCGATGAGATGGCCAAATACAACATCACGCCGCTGGTGACGCTGTCGCATTATGAAATGCCGTATGGCTTGATCAAAAAGTACGGCGGCTGGGGCAATCGCATCACCATCGATTGCTTTGAACGCTATGCGCGCGCGGTGTTCACCCGCTTCCAGCACAAGGTGAAACTGTGGCTGACTTTTAATGAAATCAACATGTCGCTGCACGCGCCGTTTACCGGCGTGGGTCTGGCGGAAGAGAGCGATCATCAGGCGATCTATCAGGCGATTCATCATCAGCTGGTGGCGAGCGGTCGCGCGGTGAAAGCCTGCCACGAAATCGTTCAGGACGGCAAAATCGGCAACATGCTGCTCGGCGCGCTGCTCTATCCGCTGAGCTGCCGTCCGGCAGACGTGTTGGAAACCTTGCAGCAGAACCGCGAATGGCTCTTCTTTGGCGATGTGCAGGTGCGCGGCGCGTATCCGGCCTATATGAAACGCTTCTTTGCCGATCGCGGCATTAGCATCGCAATGACCGAAGAAGATAAGCGCGACCTGCAAAACACTGTCGATTACATCTCCTTCAGCTACTACATGACCGGTTGCGTCACCACCAATGAAGAAGAGAACCAGAAAGCGCGCGGCAACATTCTTTCGATGGTGCCGAACCCGCATCTGCCGAGCTCCGATTGGGGCTGGCAGATCGATCCTGAAGGGCTGCGCATTCTGCTTAACATCCTGTATGACCGCTATCAGAAGCCGCTGTTTATTGTGGAAAATGGGCTTGGGGCCAAAGATGTGGTGGAAGCGGATGGGCAAATTAACGACGATTACCGTATTCAATATCTCAACGATCATCTGGTGCAGGTGCGTGAAGCGATTGAAGATGGCGTGGAGGTATTGGGTTATACCTGCTGGGGACCGATCGATTTGGTCAGCGCATCAAAAGCCGAGTTCTCCAAACGTTACGGCTTTATCTACGTGGATCGCGATGATGCGGGCAACGGTACGCTGGCGCGTTCACGCAAGAAAAGCTTCTTCTGGTATCAGGACGTGATTCGCAGCCATGGCGAAGCGTTGAAGTAAGTGGGTTGATTGAAGGGTGCGCAATCATGCGCACCTGGTTTACGCCTCGTCCGCATCATCCTGTAACGCCAGCGTCTCTTTGCGTACCCGCTCAATGTGAATGGTGAGGAACATGCGCTCCTCGCTGGAGAGCTCATACAGATATTTCTGCTGAATATGCTTATCGATCTTCTCTGCACATCGATAGGCGAGCGGATATTTGTCGCGCACCACATCATGCAGCGATTCATCCTCGCTCCACACGCCGCGTTTGCCCAACATGCGCTGTGCAAAGAACTTCAGGTGGTTGACGAAGCGGTTGTAACTCAAGCTCTCGGTGCGGTAATCCAGCTGAAGGCGATACTTCACGATATGCAGGATCTCTTGCATAAATTGCGTGATGTGCGATACATCGGCGAAATCGCTGCCGAGCTGCGCATTCACCAGATGCAGGGCGATAAATCCGGCCTCATCTTCAGGTAACTCCACGCCAAGCCGTTTGTGAATCAGCGCCAGCGCTTCGATACCGAGGGAAAACTCTTTCGGATAGAGCGTTTTGATTTCCCACTTCAATACGTTACGAATCGGGATGCCTTGCTGGTGGCGCTCAATCGCAAAATGGCAGTGATCGCACAGCGCGATAGAGAGACTTTCATGCAGCGGCTGACCCAGCTGCTGACGCGCATTGGCAATGATCAGTTCGCTGGTGGTGATCACCTCAAGCGGAATATCCGACAGCAATTCGCTGAGCCGGCCTGTCAAGGTATCACTTTGCAGCGCAAACACTTTTTCGATCTGCTGCGCATCCAGTTCGTCGCCGACGCGCTTCTGAAACGCCAACCCGCGTCCCATCACAACCTGTTCTTTGCCGTTGTCGCCCAGCACTACCGCGACATTGTTGTTGAGGATTTTCGCGATTTTCATTTTTATCTGCCCTGAAAATAAAAAACCTGACCCACCGGGAGGACGGCGTGTCAGGTTTTGCCTGCGCTGAACGCAGTAACAATCTCGCAAGATCATAATCGGCTGTGCTTATCCGACAAGCACAGCGACAGTTAAATGTGAAATGCATCATATTTCCAGCGCGATTAATCACAGGCGATCGGGCGCTAACGACGCGGCTTTTTATGTTTGTAAGGATAACGTAAGGAAATGATCAGATTTTTATAAAGTTTGCGTTAAGGCTGCCGATAGTACCGTAACGTTAAATTAACAGGAGTTGCGTTCATGACTGGGATTTCAACATTAGGCGTCGGTTCAGGACTGGGTTTAAGCACCATCCTCGACAAACTGACTGCGGCAGAAAAGCAATCGCTGGCACCGATTTCCAAACAACAATCGGCGGCGACCGCCAAGTTGTCCGCCTACGGTACGCTGAAAACCGCGATTCAGACTTTCCAGACGGCTAACAACAAATTAAACGATGCCGCCCTGTATACCTCGACGACCACAGCATCCAGTTCAACAGCGTTTAGCGCCGATTCCAACGGCAATGCGTTGGCGGGCAAATACACCATCAGCGTGCAGAAGCTGGCGCAATCGCAAACGCTAACCAGCGATGCCAAAACCGATATCAAAGCGGCGATTGGTAGCGATGCTGATTCCCGAACCCTGAAATTTGTCACCGCCGAAGGTAAAGAGAAGAGCATCACGCTGACCAAAGATCAGACCTCGCTTTCTGCCATTCGTGACACCATCAACAAGTCCGACGTTGGCGTCACCGCTAGCCTGATTAAGGTCTCGGCCACTGAATACCGCTTGTCAATGACTTCCTCTGCATCCGGAACCGGCAATGCAGTGAAATCGCTGAGCGTGACCGGCGATGATACCTTGCACGACTTTATCGGCTTTGATGCGACAAATGCTGGCAGCAGCGGCATGACGCAGAGCGTCGAGGCGCAGAACGCCAAGCTGACGGTTAATAATGTGGCGATTGAGAGCAGCAGCAACGTGATCACCGACGCGGTGGAAGGCATCACGCTGAAGCTTAACGATGAAACCAGCGGTAATCAGACGCTGACGGTAAGCAGCGATACCAACAAGGCGAAAACCGCCATTACTGATTGGGTAAATGCCTATAACTCGCTGCAGGATACGATGGCGAGTTTGACCAAATACACGCCGGTGGATGCGGGTAAAGATCCGGACGGGAAGAATGGGGCGCTGATTGGCGACGGCACGCTGCGCAACATTCAGGTGCAGATGAAGAGCATTCTGGCGAACACTTCCGGTTCCAGCGTTTACAAAACGTTATCGCAGGCGGGCATTACCACTGATCCCACCAATGGGCAACTTAAGTTGGATGCGACCAAACTGACCACCAGTTTGCAGGTTAAACCGGAAGCGATTCGCGACATGTTTGTTGGTGATAGCAAGAAAACCGGCGTTTCGACCGTACTGAACAACACCTTCACCACGTTCCTCAGCAGCAAAGGCGTATTGCAGGGCGCAACGGATTCCATCAGCAAGAAGCTGAATACATTGACCGATCAGTATAATACCGCCAGTAAACGTATCGATGACACTATTGCGCGCTATAAAAAGCAGTTCACCAATCTGGATAAAATGGTTAGCGTGCTGAATAACACCAGCAACTATCTCACCGAGCAGTTCAGTAATAGCACTAAGACCAATAAGTAAGCGTAAATAATCGGTCGCCATCGTAGGGTCGCCGTTTATGGCGACCTCTATTTCAAACAAAAACCTTACTTTTTCTTATTCAACATGGCCTTCAAATCGGCAAACGGATTATAGGTGGCTTCACCCACATCTTTTTGCGCATCTTCTCCTGCCACAACCGTTGTACCGTACTGATCCGCTTCGGTGTATTTCGAATGTTCATGGTCGTGACAATACAGGCACAACAACTCCCAGTTACTGCCATCTTCCGGATTATTGGTGTGATCGTGATCGATGTGATGAACGGTTAATTCGCGCAGATTGGAATAGACAAATTCGCGCGAGCAGCGGCCGCATACCCACGGATAGATTTTTAATGCTTTTTCACGATAGCCGCCTTCCAGCCGCGTGTAGTTTTTAGGGATCAGAGCCATTGCCGACGTTGCCTGTTAGAAAGAGATAAAGTGACATGTTATCCGCACAGCCCTTGCCTGCCAATGATGTTTATCATCCCTGAGCATCCCTTCTAAAAAACCGCCTACACTAGCTTGTATCTACGCGGAAATAAAAGTCCGCCCGCCCCCGATCGATGGAAATTCGCTAATAAAATGATGCCCGTAAATGATCCTCCGTCGGCAAGCCGGATGCAGCGTATCGCGTTGACCATGATGATGGGTATGCTGGCAACGCTACCTGTGTGGACCAACAAAATTTATTATCGGGATGACCTTTACCGGATACTGGATGGGGATCGGTCGACATGGCTTAGCAACGGAAGACCGGGCACCTGGTTATTACAGGCTTTGGTCTCTTTTGGTAATACGGTCAGCGATGTTTCTCCGCTTAATTTACTGCTTGGATTGCTGGCGCTGAGTGTTGCAGCTGTTTTCTTCACTGAAAAACTTAAAATTCCCCTGATTGGCTACTGGTCATTTGTGCCGCCGCTTTTTGTGGTGCTCAATCCCTTTCTGGCGCAGGGAATGCTGTATACCTTTGACAGCCTCACTATTCTTTTGTCATTCGCGGGCGCGATGCTGGCAAGCATGGTGAACCGATCGAAGCCGTTTCAGGAGGTCATTTACACGGCGCTAATATTACTGCTGATTCAGACGCTCTATCAGCCAGGACTTAATGTCTATATTGCCTGCGTAGCGTTACTGGCTATTGCACGGTTGAATAATGATCAATCAACATGGTCGTGGCTGGCCGGGAAAATAGTGGCGCTGGGCATTGCCATTGTGGTCTATAAACTGGCGATGAATTATCTGCTGCCGGTAAAGATCGACTGGTACAGCATGAAACACAGCAAGCTATTACTACCCAATTTAGAGTCTTTGCCAGTCATCATCGAGACGATTAAAACCTTCAGTCGCCTCTTTATTAGCGCTTATCCGCGCGGCATGATGATATTTTTATTGCTGCCTTTGCTGATGCTGCTGTCAGGCCTTATTGTGATGGCACTCAATTTAAAACAGCAGCGTAAATTCACGGTAAGCGCAGCCATTTTGATGCTAAGTGCGGGATTAATTGTCATTATGGCGATTCCCGGTCTTTCTTTGGCATTAGCCACTCCCTTATTTGCACCACGCATGTTGGGCGCCAGCAGCATTACCTTCCTGTTCTGTTTCTACGTATCCGTGCACGCTTTACCTGCTATAAGAAACTGGCTGGCGGGATTCAGTGTCATCTTGCTGTTTTATCATCTGGTGGTGATGTTAATAAGTTTCAACACGGTGGTGAACGACCAACGTTACCAAATGGATGTAATGAATCAGATTAAAATCACGCTGTCGATTCCTGGCGCACAATCGATTGATTCCCTCGCTTTTGTTGGTCAGCTGAATGATGCTCCGGAAGTACAAACCAATATTCGTAACTTCCCCATCATCGATCACATTCGGATGAAAATGCTGGGTGAGTCTGAGGGGTGGATTTGGCTGGCTTTGATTAAAAACGCTGGCTTGAGGTTAAAATCGTTGAACGCAACGGAAGAGATGAGAGTGATTAAACCACGCCAGTATCTTTCGCAAGGACCGGATTTTGACGCCTTTCAGGAGGGGCAAACGATGGTGATTGATTTCAGAAAATCGGGTGGGCAGGTTAATCACTGATTCAGCTGCTCGGTCCGGGAATGATTGTCATATCCCGGACCGAGTTTTATATATGGTGCTATGTGGCGGCGTTATTTATTCAGCAGCTCTTTACGTACAATCTCCGCACCGGCGCTTAACGCATCCAGCTTGCCTCTTGCCACACCGCGCGGCAAAGGAATCATGCCGCAGTTGGTGCAAGGATAAAGCTTATCGGCGTCGACAAACTGCAGCGCTTTACGCAGCGTCGCGGCAACTTCTTCCGGCGTTTCAATGGTATTGCTTGCCACATCAATGGCGCCAACCATCACTTTTTTACCGCGAATCAGTTCCATTAATTCCATCGGCACATGTGAGTTTTGACATTCCAATGAGATGATATCGATATTCGACTTTTGCAGTTTAGGGAAGATCTCTTCATATTGACGCCACTCGGTGCCCAGCGTCTTTTTCCAGTCGGTATTGGCTTTGATGCCATAACCGTAGCAAATATGCACAGCGGTTTCGCATTTCAGCCCTTCGATGGCTCTTTCCAGGGTAGCAATACCCCAATCATTCACTTCGTCAAAGAAGACGTTAAATGCAGGCTCATCAAACTGAATAATATCGACGCCCACCGCTTCTAACTCTTTGGCTTCTTCATTGAGAATTTTAGCGAATTCCCATGCCAGTTTTTCACGGCTTTTATAGTGGTTATCATAAAGCGTGTCGATCATGGTCATTGGACCCGGCAGCGCCCATTTAATGGGACGATCAGTTTGCTGACGCAAAAACTTAGCATCTTCAACAAACACGGATTTTTGACGGCTTACCGGGCCAACCACGGTCGGAACACTGGCATCATAACGATCGCGGATTTTTACGATCTCGCGCTTCTCAAAATCCACGCCGTTAAGGTGTTCAATAAAGGTGGTAACAAAGTGCTGACGCGTTTGCTCGCCATCACTGACGATATCAATGCCTGCTTGCTGTTGATCTTCCAGACACAAACGCAGCGCATCTTGCTTACCGTCGGTTAATTCCTGATCTTGTAATTTCCACGGCGACCACAATGTTTCGGGCTGAGCCAGCCATGATGGTTTCGGCAAACTACCAGCAGTGGAAGTCGGTAATAATTTTTTCATAGCAGGTGACCTTATATTTTTATGGGTGATCAAAGAACGGGAGTAGCAAACCATTGCTCAAGAATAGTTTGGTAAGGCTTAATGAAGCGCTCCTCCGTGAACTTCCCTTGTTCAACTGCCAAATGGCTACGTTCTTCTCGATCATAAACAATTCGCGTTAAAGAATAATCCTGATGATTTAAGCTTGGCTGATATTGATTACCGGCGGCCGAGTTAGCATTGTAAATCTCAGGACGGTAAATCTTTTGGAACGTCTCCATGGTGCTGATGGTGCCGATCAGCTCAAGATTGGTGTAATCACGGAGTAAATCGCCATGGAAATAGAAAGCCAATGGCGCAGCACTGTTTGCCGGCATGAAATAACGCGCCCGCAGACCCATTTTTCCGAAATATTCATCAGTCAGTGAAAGTTGATCCTGCTGATATTCGATGCCCAAAACCGGATGCACATTACCGGTGCGATAATAGGTGTTTTTACTCGATACGCTCAGGCAGATAACCGGTGCTTTATTGAAATTGGCTTTGTAGGCATCTGAGTTAACGAAGTTTTTGAAGATATTGCCATGCAGATCGCCAAAGTTATCCGGCGTACGGAATTCAGTGTGGCTCTTATTATGCTCTGACAACACAACGCTGAAGTCATAATCACGCACGTAAGAAGAGAAGTTGTTGCCCACAATCCCTTCGATGCGCTCATTGGTTTTTTTATCAACGATATTCGTTTTCAATATTTCAATGACTGGGAAGGTATTGCCATTGCCTTCAGCACCGAGATTCAGTTCAGCCGTAATAATCTCCAGCTCAACCGCATAACGATCGCTTTTCGGGTTGTCCCAATGCGCCAGAGAATTGAAACGGTTATCAATCATCACCAGCGCGTTGCGCAGATTCTCCTGACGCTTCTCACCGCGCGCCAGATTCGCAAAGTTGGTGGTGATGCGTGTATTGCTCGAAGGATTGTAATTTTCGTCGAAACGAAGGCTCTTAACCGTAAAAGTAAAGGCGTTGTTCATTTTAGTCTGCTGTCCTGATTATTAATATAAAGCCTTGCTGTGGCTGGATTTTTACGCTTTCCCCTTGTTCTTTTCGGGTACTCTCAATCAGCAGGCTTCATATTATTTTAAGTTATTAACGATGATACTTTTATGCCTGAGTCACTGGTTGAAAAAAAGTGATTTAATTTCATCGAACATGAAGGAATTTCATGATGAGAGTAATGATGAAGATCGTGCGCACAGCAGTCAGCCCGTGCGGTGTGGCACAGACTTCATCATTGCAGGTATACTCTCCCCAAATTTTTTAACGGGTCAGACACGAAAATGGCAAAACTCACCTTACAAGAGCAAATGCTGAAAGCAGGCTTAGTCAGCAGCAAAAAAATGGACAAGGTCCAACGAACCGCTAAAAAATCACGCGTTCAGGCTCGTGAGGCCAGAGAGGCGGTGGAAGAGAACAAAAAAGCGCAGCTGGAGCGCGATAAGCAGCTGAGTGAGCAGCAAAAACAGGCGACTTTAGCTAAAGAGTATAAAGCGCAGGTTAAGCAGTTGATCGAAATGAATAAAATCGATATTTCGAAAGGCAATATTGGTTTTAATTTCACCGACAATAATCTGATCAAAAAAATCGACGTGGATAAGCTGACCCAGACCCAACTGATTAATGGCCGGCTTGCCATCGCGCGACTGAGCGTGGATAGCAATGGTGAGATTCAATACGCGATTATTCCTGCCAGCGTTGCGGATAAAATTGCCCAGCGAGATGCGAGCAGTGTCGTATTGAACAGTGCGCTGAGTCAGGAAGAGCAGGATGAAGACGATCCGTACGCTGATTTCAAAGTGCCAGATGATTTGATGTGGTAGTCAGAACGGGCAGACATTGCGGATGTTTACCGACTCACCGCTTACCGGATGAATAAAATTCAACTCGCTGGCGTGTAACATCAATCGCGGCGTTTGTTCGCTGCCTGGCAGCAAGCGCCCGCCATACAGATCGCAACCCAAAATCGGATGGCCCAACTGCTGGCAGTGAATGCGCAGTTGATGGGTGCGTCCCGTTTCAGGTATGAGTTCTACCCGCGTTAATGGCAGCATCCCTTCATGCATACGCTCAATCACGCGATAGCGTGAACGAGCAAGTTTGCCATTGACTGCACATATCGTCATCAGTGGAAACAGCGCCGCATCTTTAGCAATTGGCGCGTCGATCACACCTTCATCCTCAGCCAGATGCCCACACAACAGCGCGTGATAAATCTTGGTTACGCTGCGCTGGCTGAACTGCTGGCACAATGCGGCATTCATCGCCTTGTTGCGGGCAATCACCATTAACCCCGAAGTACCGAAATCCAGCCGATGCACCAATGTGCAGCCGGGGAACAGCTTTACTAATCGATGATGCACCGAATCGAGATTGAGCGGATTTTTCCCCGACAGGCTGAGCAGGCCAGCAGGTTTATTGATCAGCAGCAGATGCTCATCCTGATAGAGAATCTCAATTTCGTCATCGCAAGGCGGGGCAATAAAGTGATCGATAATGGTAGACATCAGAGCGCCTGGATTTTAAATGGAGGCGGATAATAGCGAATTTTCAACTAGCTGGCGAATCTGGTGGATAAGCACTCGCCGGGCCAAAAATTATCGTCCAGACTTACAGCAAAGACGTGGTCTGCGCAGGCAATGTGCTTTACACTGCGCGCTGAAAAAACTGAGTAGATAACGATTAGGTAGGCGGCAATGGCGATGAACGGAACGATCACAACCTGGTTTCAGGATAAAGGTTTTGGATTTATCAAAGATGAAAATGGCGATAACCGTTATTTCCATGTGATTAAGGTCGCTAACCCTGAGCTGATCAAGAAAGATGCCGCGGTGACATTCGAGCCGACAACCAATAACAAGGGTTTGTCAGCCTATGCGGTGAAAGTCTTACCCGAAAGCAAATATATCTATATTGCCGGTGAGCGCCTTAAGCTTACGTCGATCAAGTCTTACGTGGTTTACAGCGAAGAAGTGCCGGTTGAGACGCATATCGATAAAGAGAATACCGTGCTGTCAGTGGGTATTTTGATGAATAGCATCAAGCCGAAAACAGATGTTAAACCGGATGAAGTGCGCTCACTGAAAAAACTGGCGATTACCACTTTTCAGGGCACAACCTTGATTTTCACGGCAGATGAAATCGATATTGATGCCACGGTGAAAATGCTGAAGGTGTAATGCCAGTTTGTTATGAGGTCGCCATAAATGGCGACCCTACGTTTTTTTAGGGTGCGCATTCATGCGCACCGGCTAAAACACCTTAAAAACTCTGCCAATCCGCATCATTCACCACCGCAACGCGCGAGGGTTTAACGAATGAAGCCGTACGCATCACAGCCTGCTTTTGATGAACCTCGCCCACACTCGCAACATGGAATTTACCCACCAGCTGATTCAGATTCCCGGCCTGTTCCTGCAGCGACTGCGAAGCGGCAGAAGCTTCTTCCACCAGCGCGGCGTTCTGCTGCGTGACATCGTCCATCTGATTTACCGCTTGCTGCACCTGTACAATGCCCTGGCTCTGCTCAACGGCGGCAGCGGCAATCTCTTCCACCAGTTGGCTTACCTGATGAATGGCATCATTCATTACGCTCATATTGCGGCCCACGTCGCTGGCCTGCGCGGCACCGGCTTCGGTCAAACGATGAGACTCTTCAATCAGCGTCTTAATTTCACGCGCGGCGGTGGTGGAACGCTGCGATAAGCTGCGAACTTCACCGGCGACCACGGCGAATCCTTTGCCATGCTCACCGGCACGTGCGGCTTCAACAGCCGCATTGAGCGCCAGGATGTTGGTCTGGAAAGCAATGCCTTCAATGATCGAGACGATTTCGGTCACTTTGCGCGAGCTACCACGAATGTTATCCATGGTTGAAAGCATAGTGGTCAGTGATGTGCTGCTCTTCTCCGACAAGCCGCTGGCGTTAGCAGCAAGCTGACTCGCCTGGCGGGTGTTATCGGCAGTCTGGCGTACGGTTTCGCTCAGTTCGGTCATGCTGGCAGCAGTTTGTTCCAATGATGCCGCCTGCTGTTCGGTGCGTGACGAAAGATCTTCGTTGCCCGCAGTGATCTGTACCGATGCGCTGCTCACCGATTGTGACGCCTGCCGTACGGACGAAAGGGCAACTGATACGCGATCCATCAAGACGTTAAACGAGTGCGCCATATTGCCCACTTCATCACGACGACTTTCATCCGCCTTCAAGGTTAAATCGAGGTTCTCGCTGGCGGTCATCATCACTTTGCCCGCCGCAGACAAGCTGCGACGAATACGCAGTACAGTGAACAGCGACAGCACACCAAAAATCAGTACAGTGGCGATAACGCCAGCAATGGTGGTCCATAGCACCGAATGGAAGGTACTTCGGTTGGTGGCGCGCAGTTCATCGCCGATGGCGATATTCAGCTGCAGCTGTTTTTGATAATCACTGATCAGCTGTCGGATGGCGGCACCGATGCCGGTTTGTCCGTTGATCAGATCCATACTGATGTCATTCTGATGGGCGCGTGATGCCGCTAAGAAGGGCGGAAGCGCGGCAATGACATGCTCAATATTGGCGTAAGCAACTTCCGTTAAGCGCTTATCTTCATCATTGGAGATATCGTTTGCCATGTAGTAATCGGTTTGTGATTTCAAATCCGCCAGCTGTTTTTGGATCTCATTCTCAATCACCGGCATTTTACTGTCGTCGGTCTGGCTTTTGTGTTTGTACAGCGTCAGCGCCAGTTGGTTACTGCCATCAATCAATTTGCCAAGATCCTTGATGGAGGGAATGGCATTGGCCTGTACATATTCAAAACGATCCTGAAAACCTGAAAGCAGAGAAATGGCGAGGACAGCTTGTAGGATGATGGCACCAAACAGGATGGAGAATGTGGCAAACAGACGTTGGGAGATGTTCATTTCATTATCCTTAATCTTAAAGCATCCCGGCTTTGGCAGCTCAGGGAAGAGGGCAAGTTAATAACCATCGGCAGATTAAGGAATTTAGTTAATTTAATTTATCCGGTGCGCACGAATGCGCACCCTACGAAAACCTCGCCAAACAGCTGTAGGGTCGCCATTCATGGCGACCGTTTAACGTTTACCCGATGTGCATTACGCCATCAATGGCAACCCGGCTATGGCCTGCGGAACAGCGCCAGGCTGCGGCCTTCCAGCTCGAAATCCTTCTCTTTAGTAATCACCAAACCCTTCTCAACGCTGTCCGACGTCGAAAGCTCCAGTACCCAGCCGCCTTCACCAAACTGGGGAATACGGAACGGCACGTTGCCTTCGTACGGATTAAACAGCATCAACACGTCATGCCAAATCCCTTCCTCCGTCTCTAAATCCGGGCGACCGAGATACACCCCAAGCGTGGTGCCATCATCCCATTGATCGGCCTGCTGGAAACCGCCACCGGCGTTAAACCATTTGATCTCCATCCCATCGCGCCAGCTTTCACGCCGCAGCAGCGGCTGTTTGGCTCTTAACGCCAAAATATGCCGTGTAAAGTCGCGCAGCGCATCAGCGGAAGGCGGCAGGTTTTCCCAGTGCAGCCAGGAAATCTCGCTGTCCTGACAGTAGCCGTTGTTGTTGCCAAGCTGACTGCGACCAAACTCATCGCCCGCCAGCAGCATCGGCGTGCCGTGCGAGAACAGCAGCGTGGCGAGGAAATTGCGTTTCTGCCGCTCGCGCACCGCATTGATGCCTTCATCGTCCGTCGGGCCTTCCGCGCCGTAGTTGTACGAACGGTTCTCGTTGTGGCCGTCGTTGTTATCTTCGCCGTTGGCTTCGTTGTGTTTCTCGTTGTACGACACTAAATCGTTCAGCGTGAAGCCATCATGCGCGGTAAGGAAGTTGATGCTGGACCACGGACGGCGACCGCGCTGATCGTAGAGATCGCCGGAACCGAGCAGGCGCGCGGCGAAATCATTTGTGACCATGTCACCTTTCCAGTATTCACGCACCGTATCGCGATACTTGTCGTTCCACTCCGCCCAGCCTGGCGGGAAACCACCAACCTGATAGCCGCCTGGCCCGATATCCCATGGCTCACCGATCAACTTCAGTTTGCACAACACCGGATCCTGCATGATGGCGTCAAAGAAGCCACTACGTTCGTCAAAGCCTTCCGGTTCACGACCCAGCACGGTGCCGAGATCGAAGCGGAAGCCGTCGACGTGCATCGATTCGGCCCAATAACGCAGCGAATCCAAAATCATCTGCAGCACGCGCGGATGCGAGGTATTCACCGTGTTGCCGGTACCGGTATCGTTGATGTAGTAGCGATGCTGATCCGGCAGCGTGCGGTAATAGGAGTAGTTATCGATGCCTTTAAACGACAAGGTTGGACCGAGTTCATTACCCTCGGCAGTGTGGTTATAGACCACATCAAGAATCACTTCGATGCCGGCATCGTGGAAGGCACGCACCATATCGCGGAAGCCCTGAATGCCGCGCGGACCAAAGTAGCGCGTGGCCGGCGCGAAGAACGCCAGCGTGTTGTAGCCCCAGAAGTTTTTCAGACCGCGATCCAGCAGATGCTGATCGTCCGGGAAACCGTGCACTGGCAGCAGTTCCACGGTAGTCACGCCGAGGCTTTTGATGTAATCGATCGAGGCCTGATTGCTCATCCCATCGTAAGTGCCGCGCATCTCTTCAGGCACCGCTGGATTAAGCTGGCTGAAGCCTTTTACATGGGCTTCATAAATCACCGTTTTCGACCATGGAATATTGGGGCGATTGGCATCCTGCCAATCGAATTCGTTGGGATCGATGACGACGCATTTCGGCGTAAATGGCGCGCTGTCGCGGGTATCAAAACTGAGGTCTTTGTCTTCATGCAGCAGGTCGTAAGCAAAGTGCGACTCGTCCCACTGCAATTCGCCCGCCAGTTCGCGCGCGTAAGGGTCGAGCAACAATTTATTGGGGTTAAAGCGATGGCCATTTTCCGGCTCGTACGGGCCATGCACGCGATAGCCATAAAGCGCGCCGGGCTGCAAACCGGGAATATAGCCGTGCCACACTTCATGGGTATATTCCGGCAAATCGAAGCGGGCGATTTCGTTTTCGCCGCTTTCATCGTACAAACACAGCTCAACTCGCTCAGCGCAGGCTGAAAACAGGGCAAAGTTCACGCCTTGGCCATCATAGTTAGCGCCAAGCACTTGTCCCGAACCTGCTGTAATTTCCAGATGCTTACTTGTCATCAATAATTCTCCTCACAGATTAATCGGGTAATGCATCAGCTGCTTAGCAGCACCAACGGCGCACTCGAGGCCGCCTCATCCAGCGCGATGTAATCGCCAATCGCCACGCTTGCACCTGTCCATAAGTTGCGATAGTGGCGATGGGCGAGTGATTCGGTCAGAACCACTTCGGTTTGCGTCCACTGCGCGTTATCGAAACTCAGGCGCGGCAAGATCACCAGCAACGCGTGGTCGCTGTCCTGACGCGCAAAAGCGATGACTTTCTCCTGATGTTCGCCGCTAACCTGCAGCGGCTGATAATCACCCACGCGGAACAGCTGCGGATAATCGCGGCGCAGATGCAGAAGGCGGGCAATGACCTGTTGTTTCAGTTTGCCGCTCAGCCAGTTTTGCGCATCGTTGAAATCGGGAGATTCAGACTCTGCAAGCTGCTGCTCCAGCAGATCAAAGTCCGGCGTGCGGCGGTTGTCGGGATCGACCAGGCTGAAATCCAGCGCTTCGCTGCCCTGATAGATATCCGGCACGCCCGGCGCGGTGAGTTTGATCACCGTTTGCGTCAGGCTGTTGATCAGTCCGGCCTGAATAAACGGCTGCAACGCGTGGCTGAAGTCGCTGAGAAACTGCTGATTGGCCGGTGAAAGCAGATGGCGTGCGTAATCCAGCACCGCCTTTTCGTAGGCTTCATTGCTCTCTGCCCAATCGGTGCGCAGCTTGGCTTCGCGTAACGCTTTCTCGACAAAGGGAATAAAGCGTTCTTCAAGTTGGCTGGCATCCTGCGGCTTCAAGGTGGTCGGCCACACGCCGGCTAACGCCTGATACAGCATCCATTCCACCGCCGGTTCCGGTGCGGCGCCATCTTCCAGCTCCACCACCTGCGCCTGATTAATCTGCCGCCAGCGCGTCACGTGTTCCGCCCACAACGCAGGCGCTTCGCTCAGTGTGTACAGCCGCGCACGCGCATCTTCGCCACGCTTGGTGTCGTGGGTTGAAGTGGAAGAGATGCCATCGGGTTGCTGCTGCAGCCGTGTTTGCATCTCGCTGTGGAAATGCGCCAGCGAGAAGGCATGCGGCAGCGGCTCTGCGCCCACTTCATTGATGGCTAACGCGACGTGATTGCGGAAGAACAGCGTGTCTTCAACCGACTTCGCCATCAGCGGTCCGGTCAGTTGCTGGAAGCGTACGCGGAATTCATGCGCATCTTTTTCGCTCTCTTCGGAAACCGCGCCCAGCAGCATCGCCTGCAGCAAACTCAGCACCGTCGGCGACGCGCTGTTTTTCACCCTTTCCAGCACCTGTTGCAGCAGCTCTTCGCCTTCCAGCGGCATGCCATCCTGCTGGCCATAGGTGCGATACACCGGGAAGGCGATGAGGATTTCCCGCAGCGCGACGTGCAGTTCCGCTTCACCGAGGTTGCGATGTTCGGAAACGGCAATCTGCGTCGCCAGCTTGAGTAAACGCGCAAATTCACCGGCGAAATTGCGATCGACCATCAATTCGCGCGCCACGCGCAGTCCACCCTCAACGTCGTTGGGTTGTCCGGTGGTGGCTTCATAGGCCAGATGCAGGGTATCGATCTGCGAATCATCGACCAGCGCGTGCGACAGCGCAGCAATAAATTCGTAGCCGGTGGTGCCAGAAATCGGCCAGTCGGCAGGAATCTGTTCCCCTTCGGCGAGGATCTTTTCCACCGTGATATAGCAATCCGGGCCGGTGGCCTGGCGCAGCTGACGCAAATAGCCTTGCGGATCGGCAAGGCCATCTACGTGATCGACGCGCAGGCCGCTGACCGCGCCCGAGCGCACCAGCTCGAGAATCAGCTGATGGGAATCGGCAAACACCGCTTCATCCTCAACGCGCACGCCGACTAAACCGGTGATCTCAAAGAAACGGCGATAAGAGAGCTCGCTGCGTGCATCGCGCCAGCTCATCAAGCGCCACGGCTGCTGCTCATGCAGCTCGGCAATCGCTTTAGCATCGGTGATCGCCAGCACCTCGTCGGCGCGATCCTGCCAGCTGGCGGGCGTCAGCGGGTAAAAGCTGTCGTAGTACGCCAGCGCGGGATGGCCAGTTTGCGGATGTGCTTTAATGCTCAGCTCACCGTTTTCCAGCACGTTCTCGAAGCTGTCGCCGAGAAACGGCAGCGTCAGGCGGCGCGTCCAGTCGATATCAAAATGATTGGCATAGCGGCTGCTCTCGCCATACTCGATCACATCACGCCACCAGGCATTCTCCAGCGAGGCCGCCATATGGTTCGGCACGATGTCGAGAATCAAGCCAATCTCCGCGTCCTGCAACGCCTCAACCAGACGATTAAAGCCGTCGCGGCCGCCAATCGCCGGTTCGATCTCATTGGCATCGATGACGTCGTAACCGTGGGTGGATTCGGCGGTGGCGCTAAATATCGGCGACGCGTAAAGATGGCTGATGCCAAGGCGTTGCAGATAGGGCACCAGCGCCGCGGCGCGATCAAACGTCATGCCGTTGCGAAACTGAATGCGATACGTCGCGGTTGGAATACTCATTTTGTTGCTCCCTGATCCAAACGCACCACGATGGCGTTTTGTGATAATGCTTCAGTTTCTTGCGGCCAGGCGAAAATCGTGCGGCCTGGCATGGTGGGTAAAGGTTGCGTCTGCTTGCCGATATTCAACGCCAGCGACAGCTCGCCCTGCGGAAAACGCCAGCTGACGGCAACAAAGCCTTCCGCCGTGGCGAGCACCTTGCCACTGTTGCCGCCCGCATCCGCCAGCAGCGGCACGATATGTTGCTGACGCAGCGCCAGCAACTCGCGCGTTAACGCCAGCCAGCTCTGACCCGCCGGCGTTTGCAGCGTATTCCAGTCAAGTTTCGAGCGGATGAAGGTCTGCTCCGCATTAGGATCCGGCACTTCTTGGTCATGCCCGGCGTGACCGGTGAACTCCTTCGCGCGGCCTTCACGTACTGCTTTGGCCAAATCGCCATGGAAATCGGTGAAGAACAGGAAGGGATTGGTTTCGCCATACTCTTCGCCCATAAACAGCAGCGGAATGTGCGGCGATAGCAGCAGCGTCGCCAGCAGCACTTTGGTACGATCGCTGCCCGCCAGGCTGATCAAACGATCGCCCTGCGCGCGGTTACCGACCTGATCATGATTCTGGATGAAATCGACGAATGCCACTGGCGGCTGGCTGGCGCTCGGTACGCCGCGCCGCTGTCCACTCTGCGGCGACAGTTCACCCTGATAAGCAAAGCCTTCGGTCAGCACGCGCGCCACGCGTTTCTCTGGCACGTCGGCGAAATCTTCGTAATAAGCGTGGGTTTCACCGGTGGCGAATACGTGCACCGCATTGTGGAAATCATCGTTCCACTCGCCAGTAAACAGCGGCGCGTTGCCCTGTTTATCACGCGGATGCAGGAAGATGACGTTGCGGCAATCTTCAGTGGTGAGATGGATAGGGCGCTCGGGAATGGCCTGACGGATGCGTTCGGCTATCTCAATCAGCGCATGCTTGCTGGAGCTATCTTCAATCTGATCGATGGCATCAAAACGCAGGCCATCCAGATTAAACTCCTGCAGCCAGTAGAGCGGCGCTTCGACGATGTAGCGACGCACCGCATCGACATCATAAGCAATGCCTGCGCCCCACGGCGTCATGCGCTCCTGGTGGAAAAACTCCGGCGCCAGTAGCGGCAGATAGTTGCCTTCCGGGCCAAAGTGGTTGAGCACGATATCCAGCACCACCGACAAACCGTGCGCGTGGGCGGCATCGATAAAGGCTTTGAAATCATCCGGCGATCCGTAAGCCGCATGCGGAGCGTAGAGCAACACGCCGTCGTAGCCCCAACCGCGATTGCCGCCGAACTGCGACACCGGCAGCACTTCCAGTTGCGTGATGCCTAACTCAGCCAGCCGAGGCAATTTGGCTATCGCCGCCTGGAATGTGCCTTCGGGCGTGAAGGTACCGATGTGCATTTCATACACCACCGTTTCATGCCACGGACGACCTTGCCATGCGGTGTGCTGCCAGCGATAGCTTTGCGGATCGACTACCAGTGAAGGGCCGTTGACGTCCGCCTTTTGCGCACGTGCGGCGGGATCGGGCACTACCGTGCCATCGTCCAGCACAAAGTTATACTCTGCGCCGGGCGCTACGCCGCTGACTTGCAGCGCAAACCAACCGTCACCTGCTTCGAGCATGGCTGCGTCGTTATCGGCAAGTCTTAAGGTGATGCGCTGTTGCCCAGGTGCCCAAACACGAAAACGGACGCTGTCATCAGCAAGAATTTCAGCGCCCCAGGATTTTTCAAATGATCTGAATTCCATTCAATTGCCTCGTTTAGCCCACGCAGGGGCAATGGACGACATCAAGCGATTCGCTACTGGCTGAAAACGATAAATAATTTGGGATGAAAGTTAGGTCGGACAACAAATCATAGTCGATATTTTGGCGTTTTCTGGCGTGAGGCAGTGGATTTCAAGCGGGTTTCGGAAATTATCTGTTTGAACGCTGATGTGTCACGCTTCGGTTATCCAGATGGTTGAGCGTATGAATGACTGTTAGGGCTAAATGGCACCCGATTGCGGCGCGTCGTTTTGCACATTAAGCCGCGCCGTAATGGTATGTAAGTTCTAAAAAATCATCCGTAGAATCGATTTTTAGCATTATTTTTGAGCAGCGTTTTAATCAATAATCTGACTTTGTCTGTCGCTTGGGAGGTGGCTTGTAACTGCCGTTCAAAATCGCTGATATCGACGACCTCACCCGTATTTGCAAATGTGTAATGATCGTGATGACAATTATCATTGTTTTTGGTCATTTCTTCTGTCCAGGAATGAACGCATTCGCCAGACCAAAAAATCTCATCTTTGAGTTTTGTCGCCGGGTTGCCGCCCCAACAGCTGTTTGAGGGGATGGTTTTACCCGCCACGAGGCTCATCGCACCCACAATACTGCCCGAGTGAATAACCGAACCTTTCAAAATCATGGCGTTTTGACCGAGCCAGACATGGTCACCAATATAGATACTTTTGGAATGATTAATTCTGACGTGATCTTCTTGATTAAAGACTAAATGTGGATCGGCGTTACGCATCCATATACCGAGCGAAATACAACAATCATGTCCTATAAAAATGTGCTTCTCTTCGGAAAGAATGAGTGTCAATTTATCATTGATATAGTTATTTCTTCCCAGATAACAGATGGAGTTCGAGTGAATAATGATCGTCACCGGATAGGGGAAATGGCTTGAGCTTAAATACACTATCGAGTTATTCGCATTAAATTCAATGCTTGAATTATACAACTTAACGCCGGGTTCGCAGATGAAGACATTTCCTGAGCCAGAGAAAACGATTTTACTGTTGATCATTTCAGGGAGTTCACCGAGGAACATATTTCCCTCGAGCGTCGAAAGTGCTTCTTTTTCCGTAATAACCATCGATGATTAAGCCTAATCAAGCATTGTGAGATACCTGAAAAGCGGCGATCAAAGTTCGAAACTTAAGGTGGCACATAAAAAATGCCAGTCAGCGTTAACTGACTGGCATATCGGTTGCTGAGCCGTTAGGCCGATTTATGCTTAACCTTGCGTTTACGCAGCTTATCGATCAAACGATGCGCTTCTGCTTCTGTCGCCACCGCAGGCGATGAACCTTTCAGCGGTTTACGCGCCGTTTCACTCAAGGTTAATACCGTTAGCAAACCAATAATCCCGGCACCGATCATGTAATACGCCGGCATCAGATTATTGTGCGTGGTATCCACCAGCCATGCGGTGATCAGCGGCGTGGTGCCACCAAACAGCGAAACCGATAAGTTGAAACCAATCGCCAGCGCGCTGTAGCGAATATCGGTAACAAACAGCGCCGGTAACGTTGCCGGCATGGTGCCGCTGAAGCAGGTATGTAACAAGCCCAGAATCGCCAATCCGGCAAATACCAGCAGCATGTTGCCAGAGCCAATCAGCATGTAGCTCGGGATCGCCAGCACAATTAAACCCAGCGCACCCAAACCAATCACCGGGCGGCGGCCAATGCGGTCGGTTAAATGTCCCCACATCAACGTCAGCGGCATCATGATAAACATAATCACCATCACCAACATCAGGCCGGATAATTCACTCATTCCCAGCACACCGGTTAAATAGCTCGGCATGTAGGCAGTCAACATATAGTTGGAGACGTTGAACAGCAGCACCAGACCGATACATTTCAGCAGCGGTTTACGCTGATCGCGCAGCATCTGCCACACGCTCAGGCGCGGTTTGTTGTGCTCCATCTCTTCGCGTTTATCCATGTGATCTTTAAACGCAGGCGTCTCTTCCAGCTTTAAGCGGATATACAAACCGAACAGACCCAACGGCGCAGCGAGGAAGAACGGCACACGCCAGCCCCAATCCATCATGGTTTGATGCGGTAAGAAGGCGATCATCGCGGTGACCAGGCTGGCGCCCAGCAAATAGCCGCCCAGCGTCCCGAACTCAAGGAAACTGCCCATAAAGCCGCGCCGCTTATCGGTGGAGTATTCCGCGATAAAGGTGGCAGCACCGCCATATTCACCGCCGGTAGAGAAACCCTGCAATAAGCGCGCGAGCAGCAGCAGAATTGGCGCGGCGATACCAATGCTGGCGTAGCTCGGAATCAGACCGATACAGAAGGTACCGATCGACATCATGATCATGGTTAACGCCAACACCTTCTGACGGCCAATGCGATCGCCGAGCGGGCCAAACACCATGCCGCCAATCGGACGCACTAAAAATGCCGCAGCAAAGGTACCGAACGAAGCGATCAACTGCGCGGCAGCGCTGGCATCGGCAAAGAACACCTGACCAATGATCACGGCGAGATAGCTGTAGACGCCGAAATCAAACCACTCCATCGCGTTACCCAACGCTGCGGCACTGACCGCGCGTTTGAGTAATTTGTTGTCGATGACGGTGATGTCATCAACGGTTAAACCACTGGATGTGGCTGAAGTATGTGTATCATTTCCTGTGCTCATATATTCCCCAGGTTAGAAAATGGTGCGATCTCATAGCTTTCGCAGCCGTAATTTCTTCAATGGAAAAGAAAGCTATAAGAGGCAGAAGAAGCGCAAACCCTAGTAAAGATTTCTATATCCCGCAAGTTGGCGGGATAAAACACTACTTCATCTGCAGAAATTAATGATTTTAGGCTGGTGGTCGCCCAAAAGGCGACCTGGAGAGTGTGGGGTAATTCAGCCTGGACCTTCACTACCGGCTGCCAGCAGCGGCACAATCACATCGCTGATCGGTGTGGGAATGCCGCGCGCCCGACCATAACGCTGCACCACGCCGTTACGGATATCCCACTCCAGCGGACGATCGGCCTGGCGGTCGGCCAGGATCGAGGTGCCTAAATCGCTCGGTGCGCGGTGGAAACGTTCGACAATCTCTTGCGGCACCTCATCTTTTAACGCGGCACCTTCGGCGCGCGCCACCGTCAGGCACTCCTGTAAATAGGCCAGCGCCAGCGCGGTTATATCTTCGCGCTGGAACATGCCCGCACGACGAATCGACAGCACCATCAAACCGGCAACTGCGTTTTGCAGCAGCTTGCGCCAGGCGATGGTAAGAAAATCGGCAGAGAGATCGACTGCGCAGCGCGTGTCTTTTAAGGCCGTAACCACACGTTCAGCCTGCGGGGTTTCTGGCAGCGTCAGGCGCGGCTTTTCGCGCAGCCAAACCGAAGCATCCGGTTCGCGCTGGGCCGGGAACCATACCACCGACGGCAGCACGGTCGCGCCATTGACGTAGGGCGCGAGTTGGCTTTTCTGCTCAACGCCATTCTGCAGCGCACACACCACGGTATTTTCATTACACAGCGCTGCCAGCCACGGCGCGGTGTCCTCAACCTGAGTGGTTTTTACCGCCACAAACACCAGATCGAACGGCTGCGCGATCTCGGCGGGATTGGTGAGCACCGGGCCGGGAACGATAATGTTTCCGCTGTCGTGACGCAGTTCCAGCTGCGGATGTGCGGTACGCCCGCAAATCGTTGGCGTGCGTCCAACTTCATGCAGCGCCGCCGCGATAGTGGTGCCAATCGCGCCCGGTCCAATAAGGGCAATGGTGGGATTCTCAGACATCTTTAAGCTCCTGATTATCAAGTGGCAGATCGTCTCTTCAGCAGCGAAGCATAGCCGGTTACAGCACGGTTATGTGCTTTTTCCGCAGCAGTTGGCACATTTCGTCATCGGGTTGAGTATCAACAATCAACGTACTCGCCAGAGACAGCTCGCCGATGGCAAACGCCGAGGCGGAATTCAGTTTCTCATTCGATACCATCACCACGGTTTCAGCCGCGCGTGCGGAAAGCGCGCGTTTCACACTGGCTTCTTCGTAATTGCCGGTGGTTAATCCTGCGGTTTTGTGTACGCCGGTCACGCCCATGAAGAACAGATCGGCATTAATCCGCGCAATCGCTTCCAGCACCGCCGCACCCACCGCAACCACAGAATGGCGATACAGCAAGCCGCCAATCATGATCACTTCAACCAGCGGATAATCCACCAGCGCCACGGCAATGCTTGGACTGTGCGTCACCACGGTAAAGGCAAGATCCGACGGCAGCAGCTTCACCATCTCGGCGGTGGTGGTACCGCCATCAATAATCACCACTTGTCCGGGCTGGATCAGCTCTACCGCTTTCTGCGCGATAAGACGCTTGGAGCTGATCTGCACGCTTTTGCGTGTTTCAAATGGTGCGATAGCCGCAGAAACCGGCAGCGCCCCGCCATGCACCCGTTGCAGTAAACCTTCGGCGGCTAGCTCACGCAGATCGCGGCGAATCGAGTCCTCCGATACCGCAAAACGCTGGCTCAGCTCGCTCGACATCACTTGTTTTTCCTCGAACAGAATGGCGAGGATTTGCTGTTTACGTTGACTGGAGAGCATTATTTTCTCATTCATGTTTTTGCTTGTATCTGCACGATTATGCATGCTAGCGTAGATTTTGTCATCAAACGTCGGGCGAAACGCGCAAAAAAACGCTTGCCCTAAACATCGAATCTCTGGAGAAGCCCAATGTTAATCCTTATCGCAGGACCAGTACGCAGCGGCACCAACGGCAATGAAGTGTTAATTCATGAAAATATTAAGAAATTAGATCAGATTGCTCTGCAGGTCTACCAACGCGGACATATGCCGGTGATTGGTGAATGGCTGGCGTTGCCACTGGCAAGCGCGGCCGGTTCGCAGAAGATTGGCGATGAAATCAGTGAATCATTTCTCTATCCGGTAGCGCATCGCTTGATTCACTGTTGCGATGCGATCCTGCGCATTCCAGGTGCTTCACAGGGTGCGGATAACGATGTGCGGATTGGCAGGGAAAGGGGGATCGCCATCTTTACCCAGTTGGATGAGATTCCGGTGGTTGAGGCGTAGAAAAGGCGTGGTCGCCATTTATGGCGACCTGATACGCGTTACACCTGCGCCATACCGCCATCAACAAACAATTCTGCGGCGTTGATAAAGCTGGACGCATCGGACGCCAAAAACGCCACCACTTTACCAATCTCGCCGGGTTCGCCAAGACGACCTAACGGCACCTGAGCCGCGAGTGCATCAAACAATCCTTGCTGCTGATCTTCAGGCACCAAACCACCTAAACCTGGCGTGCGCACCGGGCCGGGGCTGACCACGTTGACGCGAATACCGCGATCTTTCACATCCAGCGCCCACGAGCGGGCAAAGTTGCGTACTGCGGCTTTACTGGCGCTATACACGCTGAATCCGGCGGTGCCCTGAACCGATGTGGTGGAAGCGGTCAGGATTACCGAGGCGTTGTCGCTCAGCAGCGGCAGCGCTTTCTGCACGGTGAACAGCACGCCGCGCACGTTGGTACCAAAGATACGGTCGAAATGCTCTTCGGTGATGGCGCCGAGCGGCAGCATGTCGCCGCCACCGGCGTTGGCGAACAGGATATCGAGGCGGCCGGCTTGTTTAGCGATTTCCGCATAGACGTTGTCGAGGTCGCTCAGCACCGAAGCATCAGCGCGAATACCGCTGGCGCTAGAACCGATGCTGGCAACTGCCGCATCAAGTTCCGCTTGACGACGACCGGTGATAAACACGCGTGCGCCTTGTGCCGCCAACTCCTGCGCGGATGCCAGACCAATGCCGGTTGTGCCGCCGGTTACCAATGCGATTTTACCGTTAAGTGCGTTCATGTTTGCTTCTCCAGTGTGTGATGAGGTTTTGCTGACTGCGATGCAGTGCATGAGAAGCAATCTAACGTCACGGCCTTAGCTGATAAATGGTGTAAAATCGAAATGACTATTCCTGTGTGTGGATAATGTAATGCAGCGGAAAACAGTATGGATCAGTTAATGGCGATCAAGGCGTTTGCGCGCGTGGTCGAAGCGGGCAACTTTACGCGTGCGGCGGATTCACTCGACATGCCGAACGCTACGCTGAGCAAACTGGTGCAGGAACTGGAAGCGCATCTCGGCATTCGCTTGCTGCAACGCACCACGCGGCGCGTGACGGTGACGCCGGAAGGGCGCGATTACTATGAAAAAGCACTGCGCATCGTGCGGGATTTGGAAGATATCGATCACTCGTTCAATGCGGAAAGCGCCAAACCTGGCGGCTATCTGCGCATCGATATTGGCGGATCAACCGCGCGTGATGTGTTGATTCCGGCGCTGCCTGATTTCATCGCCCGCTATCCGGACATCCGTATCGATCTTGGCGTTGCGGACCGCGCGGTGGATTTGATCAGCGGTAATGTCGATTGCGTGATTCGCGGCGGTCCGCTCAGCGATTCGTCGCTAGTGGCGCGACATCTCGGGGATGCGGAGATGATTACCTGCGCCGCGCCGGGCTATATGAAAACCTACGGCGTGCCAGCTTATCCGCAGGAGCTGAAAAATGGTCATCGCATGGTGAGTTATCTGTCGCCGCAAAGCGGCAGGGCGTTCCCGTTTCGTTTTACGCAAGGCGGCGAGCAGCTGGAGATTAAGAGCGAGCATCGGATCGGCGTTAACGAAAGTAACGCACATCTGGCGGCAGCGGTTGCGGGATTAGGGATTATTCAGACTTTCCGCTACGCAGCGGCGGCCGATTTACAGACGGGAAAATTGGTCGAGATTCTTGCGGCGTGGCGTCCGGCGAATTATCCGTTTCATGTGGTGTATCCGCAGAACCGCCATCTGACGCAGCGGTTGCGGGTGTTTATTGAGTGGCTGAGGGACGTGTTTCCAGAGCGATTGAACGGGACAATGTAGGGTCACCATTCATGGCGACCCCACGGATAATTACAGCGTGCCGGTGCCGCCGTCGGAGCACCAAACCTGGCCGGAAGTGAAGCTGTTTTTCACATCCGCAAAGGTGACGTAGAGCGGGGCAATTTCAGCCGGTTGTCCCGGACGGCCCAGTGGGGCGGATGCACCAAATTTCTCCACTTTCTCTTGCGGCTGTCCGCCACTTACCTGCAGCGCGGTCCAGTATGGACCAGGCGCAACGGCATTAACGCGAATCTGCTCTTTACCCAGCTGTTTTGCCAACGCTTTGGTGAAGGCGACAATCGAGGCTTTGGTCTGCGCATAATCCAGCAATATCGCACTAGGATCATAAGCCTGCACTGAAGAGGTATTGATGATGGAGGAGCCCGCTGGCAGATATTTCAGCGCCGCTTTGGTAATCCAGAACATTGCATAGACGTTGGTTTTGAAGGTGGCGTCAAAGTCTTCAGTGGAAAGCGTGCGGATCGATTCGTTGAACTGCTGACGTCCGGCGTTGTTCACCAGAATATCCAATCCGCCCAACTGGTCAGCGGCCTGATCGACCAGCTTCTGGCAGAACGCTTCTGAACGAATGTCGCCCGGAATCGCCACCGCTTTGCGGCCTTCGGCTTCAATCAGTTTCACCACTTCTGCCGCATCGGCTTCTTCTTCCGGCAGGAAGTTAATGGCCACATCGGCACCTTCACGGGCATAAGCAATGGCCACGGCGCGACCAATACCGGAATCGCCGCCGGTGATAAGCGCTTTACGGCCGGTCAATCTGCCGGTACCACGATAGCTGGTTTCACCATGATCGGGACGGGGATCCATTTTGCTCGCCAAACCCGGCATCGGTTGCGTCTGCTTTTTAAAAGGCGGAACCGGATACGCTTCAGTAATTAAGGTTTTTTTGGTGGCTTGCGTTGTCATATATATCTCCTTGTCGCATGAAGTGAATAAATTAAGCCTGGCATAAATGTGATGTTTGTCACGTTAAAAAGTGAGCAATCAGATTTATTAAGACGAAACGGCAAGGTCAGGGTGCTATTAATGGAAGGCAGTTACGTAAGGTTATTAACGGTATTTATTTCAGAAGGATAATACTGAATGGGATAATTCTGAGGGCGTCCGTGCCCAGGCGGGTTTCCAGGGTGTTATGTACTATTTAAAACGTGGTTGGCTACTTCTTGCCGCCTTTCTTACCAGCTTCTGATGCTTTAGCGGGATCGTCTTTGAAACTCCCTCCGCTTTTTTCTCCGCCTTTTTTACCGGCTTCTGATGCTTTCTTTTTATCGTCAGCAAAATTGCCAGAACCGCCTCTATGCTCAGCCATAAAACATCCTCTCGTGAGTTGTTGTTGCATGGCGGAAATAACTGCTTCAACGCCATGCCCGTGCTGCAAATTTAAGATTAGCGAGCTTCAGATTAATCACAAGCGGAGCGGAAGTGATTATTTATCGTTCACCGGCGGGATGTTAATAAAATAAGTACCGATATAGGGAATCGGTAAGAAATCATGGAAAATCTGCTTTAAGGTCTTTTCAGGTTCTACGTCCGCAAATAGCTGCGGATAGAGTGACTTAGCCATAAATTCTGTCGCCGCGATGTGCCACGGGCTGAGGTAAAAGTTCATCCAGATCACCGCCGAGTGACCATTTTTCAATGCAGATAATTCACGTAAACCCTTTTGCTGCGCCGTCAGCTGTTTAAAACTGCTGATCACGGTTTCTGGCGCCACGTCTGGCCCTAATTTCAGCAAACCCTGCGAGGCATTATCGCCAAAACCGGTGGCAAAGTAGTACTGCGGTCGTGCGGCAATCACGCTTTCTTCACTCAGGCGACCAAACACGCCGTGCTGCGTTTTATTGGCGATGTTGTCGCCGCCCGCCGCGTTAAGTAATTCGCCGAGGCTGCCGTTAATTGCCGTCACGCAGCACTCGTTACGGCGTCCGAGATGCAGTTGCAGCAGCACCGAAGGCTTTGCACCCTGATACGTGGCTAAGCGTTCACGAATCACCTGCATATGCCGATCGTAAAATTGATTGAACGCCTGCGCGCGCGCTTGCTGATTCAGCACTTCACCAAAAATTTCCACGCTGCGGCGGGTGTTTTTCAGCAGATGCACACGCAAATCGATCTTCACCACCGGGATCTGTGCCGCCTTCAGCATGGTGACCAAACGTAAGTCGGCATCATCGTAGCGCGCCAGGCTCGGTAAAATCACCACGTCCGGCTTCAGTGCCAGAATCTGCTCGGGATTGATGGCGTTGGGCCCGCCGGAACCGAGCGACGGGATTTTCAGCATCTGCGGAAACTGGCGGGCAAAACTGTTCCAGGTTTGGCTGTCGTACTTTTTCAGATCCTGCGGCCACGCCACAATATGCTGAAACGGATCGCCCGGTTCGAGCAACGCCAGCGTATACAGCATGCGGCTTTCGCCCAGCACGATACGCTGTGGACGATCGGGGATCTCAACGCGAGTGCCGTCAATATCGGTGATGGTTTTCGCCCACGCCGCGCTACTTATTAGAACCAGGAAACCAGCCAAAATCCTGGCGAGCAAGGAAGGCGCACGTCGAGCGCCTGGGGTAAATATCGAATCAGAATTCAACGCTGGCCTCGAGCATCAGGTTGCGGGTTTCTCCTTCACGCACGCGCAGATTGCCGCCGCTGGAGGTGTAATAGTGCTTATTAAACAGGTTGTTC
>NZ_DALYOQ010000036.1:0-3278 GCF_031974595.1 Pantoea sp. CTOTU46764
CCGCGTCCTGCGGGCTCTCCTGGCTTCCTCGCTTCGTTCAGCGCTGCGGATTGCCGGCCCAAAAGTGGCCCCGGCCTGCTCCGAAGCTTCAGTGTGTGCTGCTGAAAAGGGCACCTTTGCCAGAGCCCGCACCAGATCTAAAGCAAAAAGATATTTTAACTGGCAAGCATTAGGTGATTTACGGTAGGGCGATTTGTTGACCGAGCGCACGAATAATCCCGGCGGTCATGCCCCAGATGAAGTAATCCTCATACCAGGATAACCAAACCTGATGTTGGCGATGACCGCGCCGCAAGGTGAGATCGCTGTAACGGCTCAAGCGCAGCGCTTCCGCCAGCGGCATGGCAAAGGCGCTTTCCACTTCGTCCGGATTGAGCTGCAAAGCAAAATCAGCCGGAATAATGCCCACTACCGGCGTCACAGCGAAACCGGTGCTGCTGGTCACTGGCGGCAGAACGCCGATGATCTGCACCTGTTCCGGCTGAATTCCCACTTCTTCCTGTGCTTCACGCAGCGCGGTGTGGATCAATGACGCGTCAGTGGCGTCCTGCATGCCGCCGGGAAAGGCGACTTGCCCGGCGTGTTTACGCAGGTGCGATGAGCGCCGCGTGAGCAGCAAGCCAGGTTCTGCGCCGGCGATCACCGGCACCAGTACCGCCGCACGGCGTCCGCTGATGGCACTTTTCGGCCCATGCAGCGGCGGTTGCAGGACAAAGCGGCTGAGGAACTGCTCAAGGGTTAAACTCATTTCAGGTCTCATCGCGCAGGCTGGGCAGAATACGATTCACCTTGTGAAAGGTTTCCTGATATTCGGCGTTGAGGTCGCTGTCCGCCACTAATCCGCCACCGGCAGCGCAATAAAGCTGGTGGTTCTCCGCAATCAGCGTGCGAATGGTGATGCTGGTATCCATGCGGCCGCACAGGCTGATGTAGCCGATACTGCCACACCACGCGTTGCGGCGATGCGGCTCCAATTCTTCGATAATCTCCATTGCGCGGATCTTCGGTGCGCCGGTAATCGAACCGCCGGGGAAACAGGCGCGCAGCAGATCGGTTGCGCTTAGCGTTTCAGGCAAACGTGCACGCACGGTGCTGACCAGATGATGTACTGCCGGGAAAGGTTCAACCACGAACAGTTCCGGCACGCTGACGCTGCCGGGCACGGCGACGCGGCCAATATCATTGCGCAGCAGATCGACAATCATCAGATTCTCAGCGCGCTCTTTCTCTGAGTTAGCAAGTTTCTCTGCCTGCAAACGATCGGCCTCGACATCCGCCAGACGTGGCAAGGTGCCTTTGATCGGACGCGTTTCAATCTCCTGCTGCTGTAAAGCGAGGAAGCGCTCCGGCGATAAACTCAGCAGCACGCTGTCGGGCAAACGCAGGAAGGCGCTGAACGGTGCGCGATTCGCCTGCGTGAGACGCAAAAATGCCTGCCACTCATCGCCGCGATAGCCCGCCTGAAAACGCTGCGCCAGATTCACCTGATAGCAGTCACCGGCTTGAATATAGGCTTGCACCGCGTTGAACCGCTGCGCATAGGCGTCAAAACTGAGATTCGATTGCCACTCGCTGGTTAAGGAGAAGGGCTCGGCTGGCGGCGCGGTTTGTGCTTGCAGCCATTGCCAACGCTGCTCGGCATCGGTGAGCGAAACCAGCGTCAATTTTTGCAGATGGTGATCGGCGATCAGCGCCCAGTCATAAATGCCCACCGCCATATCCGGCGTGATGAGATTCTGCTGCGCGTGCTCTGGCAGAGTTTCAAAGCGCCGTCCCAAATCGTAACCAAACAGACCCAATGCACCGCCCTGAAAGGGTAAATCGGCATCAAAAGCAGGCGTCACACCCAGCGCGTCACATTGCTGTTGTACCAGCAGCAACGGATCGGCGGCGGAATGAATGACCTCATCGCCACAGGCAATTTCGGTGCTGGTGCCGCGCGTGGTCAGCGTGACGCGCGGATCGGCGGTGAAGATATCAAAGCGGTTATCCGCGTGATCGGCCTGGCCGGAGGTCAGCAACATCGCCCAGCATTGGTGGGCCAGCGGAGCAAAAAGGTGTAACAGCGTTTCGGGCGTATACTTCAGAACGAGGCTTTTTACCATCATGGGACAAATCACTTCAGCAAGCAGGTCGCTAGCCTGACATATTTTTTTGTTGCTGGCACCCGTTTGTTCCACGTGGTAATAATGCGTCCCCCATGCACCAGGAGTGAATTATGTTTACAGGTCTTCCAGCGTTATCCCACGAACAACAGCAGCAAGCGGTTGAACGCATCCAGGAATTAATGGCGGGCGGTATGTCGAGCGGACAGGCGATTGCGCAAGTGGCGCAGGAAATTCGTCAAACCTACAAAGGTGAAGCGATTCGGGCGATGTTCGAAGACGACGAGGATGAAGAAGACGACAACGAATAACGCCCAAACGGATTTTACAGCGCGGCGATGATTTTAATTTCGACTTTATACTTCGGGTTCATCAATCCGGCCTGCACGGTGCAACGCACCGGCGCATTGCCCGGCGAAACCCACGCATCCCAGGCGCGATTCATCGCCGGGAAATCACTTTTCTCCACCAGGAAAATGGTGGCGTCGAGGATCTTGCTTTTATCTGATCCCACGCGCGTCAGAATGGCGTCAATCACGGCCAACGCATTGGCAGTTTGCGCTTCCGCATCTTCATCCAGATTTTCCGGTACGCTGGTGTAATAGACGGTTTGGTTATGCACCACGGCTTCCGACATGCGGTGTTCCGGATCAATACGCGTAATGGTCATGCTGTTCTCCTTTAATTTTGCTGCGCTAGCCTGCCATATCCCAGGGGCGTATGTCATCTGTTGTGGTTGCCCGCCGGGAATCCTGACATAATTACAGTGGTTTTTATTTTTGATGTGAGGAAGTGTGGCAGACGATTTTGCAGCTGACGGCGCACTGGCGCAGGCAATTCCGGGCTTTAAACCGCGTGAAGCACAGCGCCAAATGGCCAAAGCGGTCACCGAGGCGGTGAAAACAGGCGGCGAGCTGGTGGTTGAAGCGGGCACCGGAACCGGTAAAACCTATGCCTATCTGGCGCCGGCGTTGCGGGCGAAGAAAAAAGTCATCGTCTCTACTGGCTCCAAAGCATTGCAGGATCAGCTCTATAACCGCGATCTGCCCACCATCGCGCGTGCCCTGAAGTTCAGCGGCAAAACCGCGCTGCTGAAAGGGCGCTCCAACTATTTATGCCTCGAACGTCTTGAGCAGCAGAATCAAACCGGCGGCGATCTTAGCGTTCAGGCGC
>NZ_DALYOQ010000036.1:3288-12143 GCF_031974595.1 Pantoea sp. CTOTU46764
AGGCGCTGGGCGATTTGATCAGCGTGCGCGGCTGGTCGTCAGAAACCACCGATGGCGACGTCAGCAACTGCAACGGCGTGGCCGAAGACAGTCCGATCTGGCCCTTTGTCACCAGCACCAACGATAACTGCCTGGGCAGCGATTGCCCGTTGTACAAAGATTGCTTCGTGGTCAAAGCGCGCAAAAAAGCCATGGATGCCGATGTGGTGGTGGTGAACCATCATCTGTTTCTCGCCGATCTGGTGGTGAAAGAGGGCGGCTTCGGCGAACTGATCCCAGAGGCCGATGTGATGATCTTCGATGAAGCGCATCAGTTGCCCGATATCGCCAGCCAGTATTTCGGTCAGCAGCTGTCGAGCCGCCAACTGCAGGACCTCGCCAAAGACATCATCATTGCCTATCGCACCGAAGTGCGGGATGTGCAGCAGCTGCAGAAATCTGCCGATCGCCTGGCGCAGTGCGCGCAGGATTTCCGACTGATGCTTGGCGAACCGGGCTTTCGCGGCAATCTGCGCGATCTACTGAGCGACAATAACATCATGCGCATGTTTACCTTGCTGGATGATGCGCTCGAACTCTGTTACGACGTGATCAAACTGTCGCTAGGGCGTTCCGCGCTGCTTGATGCCGCCTTTGAGCGCGCGGCGCTGTATCGCACGCGCCTGAAACGTCTGCGCGCCATTGATGAGCCGGGCTTCAGCTATTGGTATGAGTGCAACAGCCGCCATTTCACCCTGGCGCTGACGCCGTTGTCGGTGGCGGAACGCTTCCGGGAAGTGATGGATAACCGCAAAGCGGCGTGGATTTTCACGTCTGCCACGCTGGCAGTGAATGAGCAGATGAGCCATTTCTCCAGCCGTCTTGGCGTGGATAACGCCACTACCATGATTCTCGACAGCCCATTCGATTACACTCAGCAAGCGCTGCTGTGCGTGCCGCGCAATATGCCGGAACCCAATCATCCCGGCGGCGCTCGCCAGCTGGCGCGCATGATGAAGCCGCTGATTGATGCCAACAAAGGCCGCTGCTTCTTCCTCTGCACCTCGCACAAGATGATGCGCGAGTTAGCCATTGAGTTTCGTGCTTCGATGACGTTGCCGGTGCTGCTGCAGGGCGAGACCAGTAAAGGACAGCTGCTGAAGCAGTTCCTCGAAGCCGGTAACGCGCTGCTGGTCGCAACCAGCAGCTTCTGGGAAGGTGTCGACGTGCGCGGCGATGCGCTGTCGCTGGTGATCATCGACAAGCTGCCGTTTACTTCACCGGAAGATCCGCTGCTCAAAGCACGTATGGAAGATTGTCGCCTGCGCGGCGGCGATCCCTTTAATGATGTGCAATTGCCCGATGCGGTGATCACCCTGAAACAGGGCGTGGGGCGTTTGATTCGTGACACGGAAGATCGCGGTGTGCTGGTGATTTGCGATCAGCGTCTGGTTTCACGTCCTTACGGCGGCCTGTTCCTCAACAGTTTGCCGCCCACGCCGCGCACCCGCGATATTGCACGCGCCATCGAATTTGTCCGTCAGCCTGCGGATCACTAATTTGTGCCAGGCTGTGATAAGATGCGCGCCATTTTGACTCTCTGAGGTTGTTATGTCCGCCCGAATTTTAGCCCTGGACACGGCGACAGAAGCCTGTTCTGTCGCGCTGCAAAATCTGCAGCAGATTGATGCCCGCTTTGAAATCGCCCCGCGCGATCACACCCAACGTATTCTGCCGCTGGTTCAGGAGCTGTTGCAGGCGCAGCAGCTGGATCTGACCGCGCTTGACGTGCTGGCGTTTGGCCGGGGTCCGGGCAGTTTTACCGGTGTGCGTATCGGCATTGGTATTGCTCAGGGGCTGGCACTTGGCGCGAATCTGCCGATGATCGGCGTCTCCTCATTAGCCACCATGGCGCAGGGCGCGTGGCGTTTGACCGGCGCGACGCGCGTACTGGCGGCGATTGACGCGCGTATGGGCGAACTCTATTGGGCTGAATATCAGCGTGACGAAAACGGCGAATGGCTGGGTGCGGAAACCGAAGCGGTGATCAAACCCGAAGTAGCACAGGAACGTATTGCGGCATTAAGCGGCGAATGGACTGCCGTTGGCACCGGCTGGCAAGCCTATCCGCATCTGTTGACCTCGCCAGGCGCGCAGCTTATTGCTTCAGAGGTGTTATTACCTGCCGCCGAAGATATGCTGCCGCTGGCGCTCAGCGCCTGGCAACGTGACGAAGCAGTCGCGGTAGAGAATGCCGAGCCGGTTTATCTGCGCAATGAAGTGGCATGGAAAAAGTTGCCCGGCCGCTAAGTCGCGCGCAACTTATCTTCGCGAGCTCAGTCTAATCAGAGAAATAACAGGAGAAGTGCTATGCCAATAAGTCGTAAAGGGATGTCTGGCGCTCTGTTAGCCTGCGCAATGCTGCTCAGCGGCTGTGTTTCGGTGCCAGATTCAATTAAAGGAAGTTCTGAGCTTCCACAGCAAGATTTACTGCGCGTGATGAACGCGCCGCAACTGTTTGTCGGCCAGGAAGCGCGCTTCGGCGGGAAAGTGGTGAAGGTCACCAATCTTAACGGCTTAACACGCGTGGAGATTGCGACGCAACCGCTGGATGAGAGCGCGCGTCCGCGTTTGGGTGCCGCCTCGGTTGGCCGCATCTTTGCCGACATCCGCGGCTTTGTCGATCCGGTCGATTTGAACAACCAATACATCACGGTGCTGGGCAACATCAAAGGCATTGAGAAAGGGGATATTGGTAAGGCCAGCTACAATTTTGTGGTGATCGATGTGCGCGGTTATCAGCGCTGGCATCTGACGCAACAGGTGATGACGCCGCCGCAGCCGATTGATCCGTATATCTGGTATGGCCCAACGCGCCATCGTCCGGGATATTGGGGACCGAATCCCTATTGGGGCATGAACCTTGGCCAACCGGCGCAGGTGCAAACTATCCTTACTGAATAAAGTTTTAAAATCTATTTTACGGCCCGGTCGCGGTGCTTGCGAACGGGCCTTTTTATTGGGCGCGCAACCGATGCGCGAAATTTAGTGATGCGCTTCGCAACCTGAAAATGCCGAAACAGGCAAACTGGTACAATCAGTTAAAATATTGTTAACAACATTGATTGTCGAGGCGGCGATGGCTACGCAACAAGATTATCGGGGTGATTCTTTGAATAAGGTTTGGCTCAAACGCTATCCGGCAGATGTCCCTGCGGAAATTAATGCGGATCGATACGCTTCTCTGGTCGATCTTTTCGAGCACGCAGCAGAGCAATACGCCGATCAGGTGGCTTTCATTAATATGGGCCAACCGATGACCTACCGGCAGCTGGAAAAGCAGAGCCGCGCCTTTGCCGCCTGGCTGCAACAAGGTTTAGGTTTGAAGCAGGGCGATCGCGTGGCGCTGATGATGCCAAACCTGCTGCAATATCCCGTCGCGCTGTTTGGCGTATTGCGCGCTGGCATGGTGGTGGTTAACGTCAATCCGCTCTACACGCCGCGTGAACTCAAGCATCAGTTAGTTGATAGCGGTGCCAGCGCCATTGTCATCGTCTCGAACTTTGCCCACACGCTGGAAAAAGTGGTGGCCGAAACGCCGATCAAGCATGTGATGTTAACGCGTATGGGCGATCAGCTGGCGCCAGTGAAAGCCACGCTGGTAAACTTCGTCGTGAAATACGTGAAAAAGCTGGTGCCGAAATACCACCTGCCGGGCGCGGTGCCGTTCCGCAGCGCCTTGTCGCAGGGCGAACAGATGACCTATCAACGCCCAACCGTGACCAATGACGATCTCGCCTTCCTGCAATATACCGGCGGCACCACTGGCGTGGCCAAAGGCGCGATGCTGACGCACCGCAATATGCAGGCCAATCTGGAACAGACCAAAGCTACTTACGGCAAGCTGCTGCGTCCGGGCAAAGAGCAAGTGGTGACCGCGCTGCCGCTCTATCATATCTTTGCGCTGACGGTGAACGGGCTGCTGTTCCTTGACCTTGGCGGCACCAACCTGCTGATTACCAATCCGCGCGATATTCCCGGCTTTGTCAAAGAGCTCAGCAAGTTTCCGTTTACCGCCATCACCGGCGTGAACACCTTGTTCAATGCGCTGCTGAATGATGCCAACTTCAATAAACTCGATTTCTCCACGCTGCGCCTGTCAGCGGGCGGCGGCATGGCGGTGCAAAAAGCAGTCGCAGAGCGCTGGGAAAAACTCACCGGACACTATTTGCTGGAAGGTTACGGCCTGACTGAATGTTCGCCGCTGGTGTCAGTGAATCCGTATGACATTACCTGTCACACTGGCAGCATTGGTTTGCCAGTGCCGTCCACCGATGTGCGCATCGTTGATGATGAAGACAAGGATGTAGCGCCAGGCGAACCGGGCGAGTTGTGTATTCGCGGTCCGCAGGTGATGATTGGCTACTGGCAGCGCGCCGATGCGACCGATGAAGTGCTGAAAAATGGCTGGCTGCATACCGGTGATATTGTTACCGTTGATAGCGAAGGCTTTATTCGCATCGTTGATCGTAAGAAAGACATGATTCTGGTGTCAGGCTTTAACGTGTATCCTAACGAGATCGAAGATGTGCTGATGCAGCACGAAAAAGTGCGTGAAGCTGCGGCGATTGGCGTTCCAAGCGATCTGTCGGGCGAAGCGGTTAAAGTGTGCATCGTGAAGAAAGATCCCTCACTGACCAAAGAAGAGGTGCTGGATCACTGCCGTCGCCAGCTCACCGGCTACAAAGTGCCGAAGATTATCGAGTTTCGTGACGAGTTGCCGAAGACCAACGTGGGCAAAATTTTGCGTCGCGAATTGCGTGATGAGGCGAAGCGAGAAGGGCAGTAACGCGCCATTCTCCTCAGGTTAACGCCGGCTCAGACCGGCGTTTTTATTGCTTTTAACATGGAGCGCTGAGCGTAGTTTGCCGCAGCGAGAAAGACAACGTGAATTACACCCTGATCGACCAAAATGACCAACTGGCCGCCGTGTGCGAGAAGGCACGCCAGCACGCCGCCGTGGCGCTGGACACCGAATTCGTGCGTACCCGCACTTACTATCCGCAGCTCGGCCTGATTCAGCTGTTTGATGGCGACCAATTGATCCTGATCGATCCGCTTAATATCAGTGACTGGACGCCGTTTGTGGCGCTGCTGCAGGACAAGCAGGTCACCAAATTCCTGCACGCCGGTGGCGAAGATCTGGAAGTGTTCCTGTATCGTTTTAAATGCCTGCCCGATCCGATGATTGATACGCAAATTCTGGCGGCCTTTAGCGGCCAGGCGCTGTCGTGGGGCTTTGCCTCGATGGTGATGCATTTCAACCAGATCGAGCTGGATAAAAGTGAGTCGCGTACCGATTGGCTGGCGCGTCCGCTGACCGAGCGTCAATGTGAATATGCCGCCGCCGATGTCGCCTATCTGCTGCCGATTGCCCATCAGCTGGTGGCGCAAACCGAGGAAGCCGGCAACATGGCGGCGGCGTTAAGCGAATGCAATTTGCTGTGCCAGCGACGTCTGGATGTGCTGCAGCCGGAAGAAGCCTGGCGCGATATCACCAATGCGTGGCAACTGCGTCCGCGTCAGTTGGCGGCGTTGCAGCGTCTGGCGGCATGGCGTTTAAACATCGCCCGACAAAAAGATATGGCGGTGAACTTCGTGGTACGCGAAGAGAATCTGTGGAAAGTGGCGCGCTTTATGCCAGGTAGCCTTGGTGAGCTGGATCATTTAGGTCTGAACGGCCATGAAATCCGCTTCCACGGTAAAGCGATGGTAGCGCTGGTGGCGGAAGCGCAGGCGCAGGATGAAGCGACTTTGCCAGCGCCGCTGCCCAATCTGATCGATCATCCGCATTACAAGCAGGCGTTCAAAGCCATTAAAGCGCTGGTGCAACAGGTGAGTGAAGAGAGTGGTTTCAGTCAGGAACTGCTGGCATCACGTCGCCAGATTAATCAGGTGCTGAGTGTACATTGGGGATTGAAAATCGCGACGCGCACTCCTGAATTGCAGACAGGCTGGCGGGGCGATTTGTTGAAAGCGGGTATCGACGAGATTCTGCAGGCACTTTGACGCGAGCATTTTCCCCTGCGTAATACCGCAGGGGAAAATCAGGAAACCGCTTTAATCATTTAGGAACGTCTTCCGGCTCCGGCAGCGTTACGTTGAGCTCGAGGATGGAGATATCATCCCCTTTCTGATCCAGCTGAACGGTCACCATATCCGGGTCAATTTTTACGTATTTACAGATCACTTCCAAAATATCGCGCTTCAGCTGCGGCAGATAGTGGGGCTCACTGTCGCCCCTTCTGCGTTCGGCTACGATAATCTGCAGCCTTTCCTTGGCTATATTGGCTGTGTTCTTCTTACGGGATAAAAAGAAATCAAGTAATGCCATTGGTTATCCCCCGAACAGGCGTTTAAGGAAACCCTTCTTCTCTTCTTCAATAAAGCGGAAGGGGCGTTCTTCGCCAAGCAGGCGATCTACGGTATCAGCATAGGCTTTACCGGCGTCAGCGTTTGCGTCGAGGATCACCGGCTCACCCTGGTTTGAGGCGCGCAGGACAGATTGATCTTCCGGGATGACGCCAACCAGTGGAATGCGCAGAATTTCCAGCACATCTTCCATGCTCAGCATATCGCCACGGGTAACGCGGCCAGGATTGTAACGGGTCAGCAGCAGATGCTCTTTCACGGGATCCTGGCTGTTCTCTGCACGACGGGATTTCGACGAGATGATGCCAAGAATACGGTCGGAGTCACGTACTGAAGAGACTTCCGGGTTGGTGGTGATAATGGCTTCATCGGCGAAGTACAACGCCATCAGCGCGCCGGTTTCGATACCTGCAGGCGAGTCGCAGACGATAAAGTCGAACTCCATCGCCGCCAAATCGTTCAGCACTTTCTCAACGCCTTCACGCGTCAGCGCATCTTTATCACGTGTCTGTGAAGCCGGCAAAATATAAAGCTGCTCTGTACGCTTGTCGCGAATCAGCGCCTGGTTCAGCGTCGCATCACCCTGAATGACGTTAACAAAGTCATACACCACGCGGCGTTCACAGCCCATGATCAAATCAAGGTTACGCAGGCCGATATCGAAATCGATGACGACGGTTTTTTTGCCTTTCTGCGCTAAGCCGGTGGCGATGGCCGCGCTTGACGTGGTCTTGCCAACGCCCCCTTTACCCGATGTAACTACAATAATGCGTGCCATAAATGTTGATTTCCTTAACGAAAGAAAAGGGGCTTAATTAAGTGTCTGAATGGTCAGCGCGCCATCTTTGAGACTCAGACGCGCCGCTTTACCAAAGAATTCCGCCGGAATGTGATCCATCATCCAATATTCCCCGGCAATAGAGACCAACTCTGCGGCGAGGTTGGTGCAAAAAATCTGGCTGTCGCGTTGCCCACCGACGCCCGCCAGTGCGCGACCGCGCATCATGCCGTAAATATGAATATTGCCGTCGGCGACCAGCTCGGCACCGGCGCTGACGCTGCTAGTAACGATGAGGTCGGCATTACGCGCATAAATCTGTTGGCCCGAACGCACCGGCGTATTAACGATGCGGGTTTTGCTAGCGGCTTCAGCGATCACCGCTGGAACAACCGGCGCGGCTTCAATGACGGGAGCCGAGGCTTGTTTGCGGCTCTCTTTACCTTCCGAAAGTACCGGCAAACCTGCGCGGGCAATCATTTTTTTCAGGGCTTCATCTTTGCAACCGCTGACACCGACGATACGCAGACCGGTCGCCATTACTGCTTGTTGCATCTGTTTCCAGTTAATGTCGCCAGTTAACGCTGACACATTCAGCACCACCGGCGCATTCAGCAAAAAGGCAGGTGCCTGATCGATTTTGTCCTGTAGCGCCTGACGAATCACCTCGGGTTGCGAATGATGCAGATGAACGACTGACAGGGTAAAACTGCTTCCCTTGAATTCGATTGGCGTTTGCGACATCTGTGCTGACTCAGTCCTGTTTTACGACCCTTAAATGTACGCCGATAAAATCGGCAATAACATCAAACGGTCAATATTCGAAGTTCTGCAAGCATGTTATAGTTACTGCTATATTCAGGCAAGTGACGCCATCGGTTAATTCGAGTAAAAAATATGTTTTGTGTGATCTACAGAAGCCCGCAACGTGAACAGACTTATCTGTATGTTGAAAAAAAAGACGATTTTTCACGGGTACCAGAAGAACTGCTGCGCGGCTTCGGCAAACCCCAGCTGGCAATGGTGTTATCGCTGGATAAGCGTGACAAGCTGGCTAACGCGGATATCAATAAAGTTAAGCAAGGTTTAAGCGAACACGGCTATTATTTGCAAATTCCACCACCGGTTGAAAGTCTGCTCAACATTCATCTCGATCAGGGTAAAAAAGATTAATTCAGATTCATCTGTAAATATATCCTGTAGAAATAATCAGTGCTATTTGCGTTAATTAACTGCCCGCTTTAACCCTTTATTGCGGGCAATTTTCAAAGCGTTTAGCTGATTTTGTTGTATACGATTAACGACTTTTGACAATTTCCGCCACGCCAGCCGCCATAAACCCGTTAATATATTTCACCTCAGCCTGCCGCGTTCCGGCACTGAGCCAGACTTCATCGCCAGATGCACTGGCGGTAAACACAACCAAAGCAGGGGAATAGCATGTATCAGCATCGTAACTGGCAGGGCGCTCTGTTGGATTATCCGGTCAGCAAAGTGGTTTGCGTCGGCAGCAACTATGCGAAGCACATAAAGGAAATGGGAAGTGCCACGCCAACCGAACCGGTGGTGTTTATCAAACCGGAAACTGCAGTGTGCGATCTGCGCCAGCCGCTGTCGATTCCGGCAAATTTTGGTGAAGTGCATCATGAAGTGGAGCTGGCGGTGC